>CAMLKX010000065.1 GCA_946480515.1 uncultured Sphingomonadaceae bacterium
ACCGGATCAAGGCCGAGCAGCGTATCCTGGCGATCATTGGCAATCCGCCATATTGGCGCTTCCAGGGCGTCAGCACTCGCGAGGTGGTCGGGCCATTCGTCGACGATCTCTGGGATGATCTGAAGGAGCCGGTGCGGCAGGCGGGCTGGGCCAATCAGCTTAATACGTTTCCGGAATTTTCCATCGCCTTCTGGCGCTGGGCCCTCTGGAAATTGTTCGAAGCCGACAATGCACCACAGAAGGGTGTTATCGCCTTCATCACCAATCGCACATTCCTGGCCGGCAAACCCTACGCTGGTCTGCGCAAGATGCTTCGCGAAAGATTCGACCGGATCGAAGTAATCGACCTGCGTGGCGACCTTCGCCGGGGGGAGCGGGCGGGCGTGCTGAATGACGAGGGCGTGTTCAACATTCAGGTAGGCACGGCGATCACGCTGGCAATTGCGGACGGATCCAAGGCGGAAGGTGATCTGGCATCAGTCCTCTATAACGACGTTTGGGAGCATGAGTTACGCAGGCGCGGCTCGAAGCTGGAATGGTTGGAGGAAGGGGCGAGCGAGGGGAAGCGCCCCAGCTCGGTTCTCATCAACCAAGACCTTCTCGGAAGCTTCCGACCAAGAGCCTTCGAAGCACAAAGCTGGGCAAGCCTGGCAGAATGCTTTGATTTTCGATCGTCAGGAATGCAGTCCAAACGGGACAGCTTCATTTATGCGATTTCGCAAGACACTCTTCTTTCGCGTATCGAACGGTTCAAGCGTGCAGCACCAGCCGAGGCTGCGGAGCTTTTCCATGATAGCCGCGATCGAAAGTGGCCCGCTGCGCAAGCACATCCGATTGAACGAGCCCGGGCAATCCGAGCAGTTTATCGGCCGCTAGATCGGCGCTTCATTTACAATCATCCGGCCTTTGGCGATTTCCTGCGGCCAGCGCTTCAAGGAGCATGGGGCCATTCGAACTCCGCCCTTTACGCCATGCCATTCGGCACAGGCAGCGGCCCAGCTGCCTGGTGCCATGCGTTGCTGCCTGACTATCACAGTTTTAGCGGACGGGGCGGTTACGCCTTTCCACTATACGACCATCGTCCGGGGCAGGGGCCAATCAACCTCAAGTCCGAGGTACTCGACGGCTTATCACTCGCCTACCATTTCCCCGTCGAGCCGCAGAACGTGTTCGACGCGATCCTGGCGCTGCTGTCGGCAACGAGTTACACGCTGCGCTTTGCCGAAGACCTGGAAGATGTCTTTCCTCACATTCCTTTCCCGGCCAGCAAAGCAGTGTTCGATCGCGCCGCAACCGTGGGGAAGTCGATCCGGGAGATCGAAACGTTTGAGCGTCCGCCTGCCGCCTCCTTTCTGACCAACGCCATCACGCGGATCGAAACCACGCCGCGCGGCCGATTGCGCCTTATCGGGCCGGGCGATCGGAACGAAGGCGAGCTTGTTCTTTGCGATGACGGCAGCGGCAAGGTTAGTGGCATTCCCGCTGCCGTGTGGGAGTTTGCAGTTAGCGGCTATCGGATCCTGCAGAAATGGCTTGCCGGCCGCGAAGGGATTTCTGTGGATAACGCCTTCATCTCTGAATTTCGGGATATTACCGGAAGGATCAACGAACTTATCCACCTGTTCGACGAAGCCGACCTTGTCCTTCAGGATGCGTTGAATCATACCCTGACTCGCCGGGAACTTGGACTGGATTAGGTTCACCGGCCGAGAGTGCCGATGAGCGATCCTGACCTGTTCGGAAACACCCCGCCGCAAGCCGACCTGTTCGCCGATCATCGGCCGGCGCCACGCAAGGTCATGGATTTCCAGGCTGAAGCACGGCGGCGGCTGGAGCGCCTGTTGGCGGAGGCGAAGGCGGCTGAGCACATGCCGTGGGCAAAACGCGACCTCGAGAAATGGCAGATCCTCTTCCCGCAAATGGCCGGATGGCTGCCTGAGGACGAAGCAAACCAGTTGTGCTTCGAATTCGCCCAAGAAATAGAGCGCCTGCAAAAAGCGGCGTGACAGCCCCCTTCGCCTGCATCTGTCATTGCGAGTGGAGCGAAGCAATCAAGTCGGTACCTGAACCCGAATCATCCCCTCTCCTATAGGGGAGGGGAACGCGCGCAGCGCGAGGGGTGGGGGCAACAAGCGCCTCGACATTTATCAGCTCCCCACCCCAACCCCTCCCCTAAAGGAGAGGGGCTTCCGTTACAGTTCGAAACCTCTGTCCTACACGCCTGCTTCTGTGCTGAACCCGTGGCGATGAATGCGTCGCCGCGACTTGCAACCTGTTCAGTCCGCCATCCGGCTGGTTTGGGCGGGGCGAAAGGGAAGGGGACGTAGCGTGACTTTCGTGACCTTCCGCGCCTCCGGCCGCCGCTCGCGCGGAGCGAACCGTCAGCCTTCATCCCCTCCCCTGAAGGGGAGGGGATTTCCGTTGGTCACGCGCCCGCCATCCTTAGAATTGTCCCCCATTCCTCCTCGCGGACCGGCGCGACCGACAGCCGCGACTGGCGGATCAGCTCCATCGCCGCCAGCGCCGGCTCGGCCTTGATCGCCTTGAGCTCGACCGGGCCGATCGGCCGCACCGGCTCAACCCTGACCGACACCCAGGCGGGATCCTTGGCGTCGGGCTGGGCCTCGCGGGTGATGCGCATGATCCCGACCACCGCCTTCTGGTCCATCGAATGGTAGAAGAAGGCCTCGTCGCCGACCCTCATCGCCCGCAGATTGATCCGCGCGGTCGGATTGCGGACGCCGTCCCACTCGGTTCCGCCATCGCGCACCAGATCATTCCAGCCATAGCTGCTTGGTTCCGATTTCATCAGCCAATAGGCCATTCGCGCCGCTCCTTCGCCCCTCTGCTAGATAGAGGGAGACCGTTCCTGCAAGCCCGAGCGACTAATCAAAAACGATCCGCAGCTTATCCCGCTGAGCCAACGATCCATCGATCAACGGTTGTCGACATCCGGATTATCCCTATGTTGCACCGCAGCAAGAGCGAGAGAGCCTGCAGCGCATAGCGCCGGGCTCCAGGGCAAGACGGATGCATCGGACCGTTGGACGGCACAAACTGCCGCCTTCGCGACGTGCAGCCGCCAAAGACAGAGAGAAGATTGAAGCGTTTCTATGCAAACGGCGGCATGTCCGCCGCCGCGGGGTGGGTTTTTGCGCTTTGCGCGACCAGTGCGATGGCTCAGCCGGTCGGGGTTGCCGCGCCGCAGCTGGTTCCGGCAGTGGTGAACCAGGCGATTGGGCCGGCTTCGGCTCCCGCGACATCGAGTGCGCCGCAGGTCACGAGCACTGTTTCGACCATGTCATTGACTGAACTGGTGCGTGCCTACAGCATCGAGGCGCCGTTGACGGAAGAGCTGAACTGCCTCGCCACCGCGGTCTATTTTGAGGCCAAGGGTGAGCCGCTAGAAGGCCAGCTTGCAGTCGCAGAGGTGGTGCAAAACCGCGCTACGTCCGGACGCTATCCAACCAGTCTTTGCGCCGTGGTCAAGCAGAAGGCCCAGTTCTCCTTCGTTCGCGCCGGCCAGTTTCCGCGGATCAACGCGAATTGCCCATATTGGAAGAAGGCGCAGGCGGTTGCCCGCATCTCCCTCGGCAAGGTGGCAACGACGGACCTCAGCCGTGACGTGCTGTGGTATCACGCCGACTATGTCGCGCCGTCCTGGGGTCGCCGCTTGAGCCGGGTTGAGAAGATCGGCGCGCACATCTTTTATCGGGCGTAGCGCCTGAGCGGAGTTTTATCCTCCGCTCAGCGCTCCCGCGAGTCGCTTCGTCGTTAATTCGCTGATCAGGGATTCGCATCGAATCCATTTTGGGCGAGCATGCTCTTGGAACCGAACGGAAATTACGGTTTGGAGGGCCGGGGTGCTGAAGATCCTGATCGTCGAGGACGACACTCAGCTCGCCACCACCTTGAAATATCTGATCGAGGATAATCCGCGCTACCGCGTGGTGGGGATCGAGCGGGACCTTGCCAGTGCAGTCGCTGCCGCGGAGGAGCATGACCCGCACCTGGCGCTAGTGGATTTGCATCTCGCCAACGGGTCGACAGGATTCTCTGTTGCCGTGCGGCTGAATGACCTCACCATTCCCTGCCTGTTCGTCAGCGGCAAGGCGCCGAGCTTTCCCATGCCGGACCTGGCGCTTGGCTGCTTGATGAAGCCGTTCACCGGTGAGGATGTGCACCGCGCGCTGGCGATGGCCGAGGACATGATGCGCGGCCGCGAGACGCTCCGTCCCCGCACGCCGCCCAATCTCCAGATGTATGACGCGCCGGAGGCGAGCGCTCCGCGGGAGGCGTCCTCATTCGAGCCGGGCCGTCGTTCGCTGAAGACCATGCTCGGACAATGGATTACCGGCGCCGTTCACTAGCGGCAGCGCTATAGTGTGACGGGTCCAGCTGGCGCGAGCGCCACCGCTCCGCATTCAATGGATTTACCAGTTTCGCAAGCAGCACGTTGAGCTAAGGTGCGGCAAAGGTCTGTGATGTCGAAGCAAGTCGCTCAATTTCTGTGGGTCGGCCCCGGACTTTCGCCGCTTGAGCAAGTGTGCCTCCAGTCGTTCCTCAACGTCGGCTATGATGTTCACCTGTACAGCTACGCGAAGCTCGAGCGGGTGCCTGAGGGCGTCGTTGAGATGGACGCGCGGGAGATCATCGCCGAAGACGACGTCTTTCTCGGGCCGGGGGCGCGCGGCGGAAGTTACGCAAATTTCGCGGACCGATTCCGCTATTATCTATTGTTCAAGCGGGGCGGCTGGTGGTTTGACACCGACCATATCGCTCTGCGCGTGTTGCCGGAGCCGACCGAGCTTCGAATCGCCAGCCAGTGGGAGGGGCCAGCCGGCGAATATGCCACTCCCAGCGCGATGTGGTGCAGGCCGGGTGACCGGCACATGCAATGGCTCAAGACACGCTGTGATGAGATTCTCGCCCAAGGAGGCGAACGGGAGTACACTCGGATCGGTCCAATGCTGGTCAATGAGCTGGTCGACCAGTTCTCGCTCCGCGCGAACGTCGCTCCCTGGTGGGAATTCAACCCCTATCCCTATTATTTCATCGACCGGCTGGTCTATCGAACAAGCGGAGACTGGTTCATCGACAAGCTTCGCTTCGTCAGGCATCTCCTCCGTCAGCTGACCGACAGGGATTTTCGGGCAGCTTATCTCCGGTCCGGGTCTCGGGCGATCCATGTGTCCAACGAGATCTGGCGGGACAAGGGCCTCGACAAGGGCATCCTGTACCACCCCGGGTCGCTCTACGGGCAACTGCAGCGGAAGCATGGCTTCGTTCCCGCCTAGGTGGCGCGGGGCTCACTAGACTGACGGACTAAGCTCCTTCGCCGGCCGGCTGAAGGCCGATGGGCCCGTGACCTGCCGCTCACGCCGGTCAGCGACCACCCGGGCGCGGAGCCCGACCAGCAGACCGGTGTTGATCGCGATCAGATAGTGGATGTGGAAGTACATGGTGACCCACTCAAAATACATGTGAGCGCTAAGCACGATCAGCGACGCCGTAACCCCGACCAGCAACTCGCTGTCTTCGCTCGGCGCGGCGCGCAGGATCGCCCGGAAGCCAGTGGCGATGATCGTTGCGAAGAGCGCGATTAGGCCGAACAGTCCGAGCCACCCCAGTTCGGCATTCACCAGCAGATAGCTGTTGTGGACGGGCGACGAACGATTGCCCTCGAACCAGTTGACCCCCGCCCGTTCGGAGTAGCCCTCGACATTGGCGACAATCACATAGCGGTTTGCGCCAACTCCGAGCGGATGGTCGGCGATGATCATTCGAGCCGCATTGTTCATGTTGTTACGCTCAAAGCTGCTCGAGGCGCGCATGTCGTCGGACCGGCGTTGAACGGCGGAATAGAGGACGGGGCCGGCAGCCAGCAGGACCAGAATCGCGGCGATCCCGAACGCGGCCTTTCGTCCCGAAAAATGATGCCAGGCGGACAGGACCAAAGTCAGCCCAAGACCGGCCGCGAGCAGGCCGATCGTTGCTCGCGATCCGCCGGTGAAGGCGATCAGCAGTCCGGCTGCGAATGCCAGTAGTCCCATCTTCGGCCGATATGCCGACAGCAGGAGGGCGAAGGCCGGATAAACACCAAAGTGCGCCGCCATTCCGAGCAAGTTCTGGTGACCGAACCAGGCTCCGGCCTGCACGGCTCCGCCGGCATATTCCGAGGCGGCGATCCCAGCCTGCATCACGATC
Organism: uncultured Sphingomonadaceae bacterium; assembly: GCA_946480515.1. Next base: position 6,208 of record CAMLKX010000065.1, read on the forward strand.
CCCGCGACCATTCCGGCCAGGACAGAGACGGGGAAGCCGCTAACGGTCGCGCAGGCACGGAGCACCGCGACATACACAAGGATCGTCCGCAGGACCTGCCAGGCGTAGAAGATCGCCGGCTCCTTGATCGGAGCAGCCACGGTGGAGACGATCATCGCGAGCACATAGACCGACAGCGCCAGCTTGATCGGTAGCGGAGTCGATGCGCGGCCGGTGGCGGCGATCACCGCGAGTGCGACCCCGTCCAGCAGGGAGATGTCCATGCCCTTCACCGTGCCCGGCCAGTAGGGCCAGGCAATTGGGGAGGCGGTGAGGTTGAGACCGCTGAGAAGGAACGGCAGAATTCCTATCGCGAAGCCAGCGAGCCGCAGATGCTTCGGGTTGTGCCGCAGAAACACCGCCATCACTGGCGTGATCATCAGGAGTCCGAGGAGGAAGATCCATTTCACGGGTAGCTCTGGCCTCGCTTGCTGTCCTTGCCGTTCATCTTCGTCGCACAGGCTAACGCAACAGCCTGCTTATCCTCTCTAGCCCCGCGGGAGCTGTCCCCAGGCGTAGCTGGAGCCGCCAAAACCCACGTAGACGCGTCCGTAGACCGTCTTATCCCCATCGAGTGTCTTGATCATGTCCAGGCTGTCGTTGGGGAAACTGGCCATCTTGCGCCAGCTTTGCGCATTGTCGTCCGACATCCACACGCCGTAAACATTGTTGACCCACCCCGCGATGAAAATGGTCGGGTAGCCTCCTGGATCGCGCGACTTGCCGAACCCAAAACTATAGACTTCTTTTACATTGGGGACGGGCTGCCAGCTTACTCCTCCGTCTACGGATCGAACCAGCGGGACGTCGCCAGGGTTTGAAGGCCCGGACTGGTGACCGGCTGTGAAGAAAAGATGTCCGGCCTTGCCGGGGACGGTCTTCAACTCGGCATTGAAACCAGACCAGGAGGTTAGCTCACCCGATTTGACCAGCGTCCAGCTGTCTCCGCCATTTTGGCTGCGGTACAGGCCGCGCAAGTAGTTATAGGCGTAAAACGTGCCGGGAACGGCCTTATCGGAAGCGATGATGTGCCGGTTGAGGTAGTAGGCTGACGGCGATCCCCCCGCCCAATTTGCCCGTCGCGCCAAAATTCGGTTGAGAAGGAAAGACTCTCCAGCTCTTGCCGCCATCGGTCGAATAGCCGGACTTTTCCTTGCCCCAATTGACTAGAGCCACCAAGTGCGACGGCTTGCTCAGCGAATAATCGACCGCCCAACCCATCTGGATCGAGTCCACCCTGTCCGGTCCGTGCGACCCAGGATACCGATCGGGCGAAGTTGGCGCTCCCATGTAAAACAGCGGCCGGTCCCACGAAGCCAGCACCGGCTTGCCGCCCGGCGGCGCAAGCACCTGATTGGCGACCAACTGCTCGATCCCGCGGCTCTGCGAGGTCCATTCCACCGACTTCGCATTCGGGGCGAGGTCGGTGAACCAGACGCCAATGCCCTGGGCGAACATGATGCGGTTGCGGATCGTCGGATGGAACCGCTGCTCTCCGTTGGTCATGTACCCTTCCTCGGTCCATGCCAGCCAGGGGATGTCGGTCGCCTTGCGCGTGACTTCCCACATCAGCCCGGTCCAAGTGGCGCCGCGGTCGAGGCTCTGATTGAGGTGCCCGCCCTCAGTTCCCACGACGATCCTGGCCGGGTCGAACGGATCACACGCAACGCTGTGGTTGACCTGCTTGTTCGATGGGTCCCCGAGATCGGTCCAGCCCGCCTTCCAGCGCCACAGCCGGTTCTCGCCATATTTCGTCGGATTTGGGCCAGACCAGTCGGTCGCGTAGATCGAGCCGTCAGTCGCGGCGCAGGCATGGCGGATGGCGTTGTTCGGACCGCCCGGAGTCCGGGTCCAAGTCAGGCCGCCATCGCCTGAGCGGTATGCGCCGTGGCCGAAGGATGACGCGATGACCTCCGCGGTGCGGCCGTCCCTCACGCCGCTGGCGGGATTGAAGGTAATTCCAAGGATACCGGGACGGGTGCCGTTCGGATGAGCTGTCCCATTGGGGAGACTTGTCTTGGTGAAGCTCCTGCCGCCATCGCTTGAGCGCCACATGCCGTCCGTCTGCGTGCCGACCAGCAGATGATCCGGGTTGCGCGGGTCGACCGCCATCTTGCTGCCGTGGCCCTGGTTTTCATTTGCATTGAATTTGATCGGTCCGAAGGACGTCTTGCGCCAGGTACGGCCGCGGTCGTCGGAGCGGAATACGGTGTCGAGATAGGCGAGATAGAAGATGTTCGGCCGGCTTTGCGCGATCACCAGCTCATAGGCCCCGGCGCCGTTGTCGACGGCAGCGTAGGGAGCGGGCATCGACGACGCGCGAACCAGTTGCTGCCAGCGCTGCGCCTTGGCATCCCACAGATAGCCGCCATAAGTATCCGTTCGGACAACCGTGGTTCCATCCTTGGCAATGTCGAGACCGGTGACGAAACCGCCCGCGCCGACGGACATGGGGCCCCAGCGCAGTTCCCGCACCGTCTGATCAGGGTCCGGAGCAGCCGCTGACTGGGCGGTCACGACCGCCGCAGGACCCTTGTCGACCTGCAAAGCCTGGTTCAGCGCGACCGCAGCGACGGCAAGGGTGGAGCCCACGAGCAGTGCCATGGTTTTCCAGGGCATTAGGATGCTCCTGCTCCTGCGACGGGTTGCGCGAGTTGGGCGTCGGCGCGCGTATTTTCGCCGCGCCGCGGAACCGCGATGAAGTTGAACGCGCGGAACGGGTAGACTCCGCACGCCTTGAACTGCTCGCGACTCAATGGCGACTTACCGAAGCGGAAGTCGACCAGCGTGTTGAGGTTCTTGGTCAGGACGAGGTTGGAGACGTCGCCGCGCACCAGCACGATCACCGACTGCTCGCCGAAGCGCTCGCGGTAG
>CAMLKX010000066.1 GCA_946480515.1 uncultured Sphingomonadaceae bacterium
ATTGATACAGCGTGATCGGATCGTCATTGACGACGGCGACGGTTTGACCCTCCGCCTTGCGGTCACAACCGGAGGCAAACGTGGCGAGCGCGAGGGCGACAATGATCCGATTACGCACTTGCCCCCCGCATTTGAAAAATCACTTTCTTCGTCATAGCATGGGAGAAACTCCGGTGCCAGCGAGCCAGGAAGGGGCGGAATCATGGAAACTGTCTACGATTGGGTGACCGTGGGCATTTTCGCCGCGCTAGTTGTCCTATTCATGCAGCGGTCGACCGGCGACGAGCTCCAACGAGACGAAGACTCACTGCTCCTGTACCTTGCAGCCGGCGGCGGCTGCGCTGCCGCCAACTATTTCGGGAACCAGGAACAACATGTGGTCGCGGTGCTGCTGATCGCCGGAACGCTCGGCTTCATACTGTATTTCCTGAAGCCCTTTCGTTCCTGGCCACGACCCTGATCACACCATCAGCACCCGTCGCTGGGAGGGTGCGAGCGATGCCAGCAGCGCTTTGATGAAGTCGCTCATCTCCGCCATCGCACCCGCCTGATCATGGCGGACGGTAGAGACACGAACCAGCACGGCGTCCGGAACCACCCGGCGCAAATTGTCGGTCGCCACCGCCAGCCGCTGCTCGGCCCAGCTTGCAGGAAGGTGGTTGCCGATGCGAGTCCAATAGAGGATGTGCTCGGTCCGCCCGTCAGCGGTGGCGGATAGTTGATTGGCGGGAAGAATTGCGGCGCCGACGTTGAGATCGCGTCGCGTCACCGCGGTCAGCTGATATCCACCGGCCGGATAACACACCTCCGGGCGATGCACCTGCAGCAATCCGGTTTGACCACTGCTCTGGGCGACGAGCAACATGATCGGTGCCGATCGACCGTTTGAATAGACCCGCGTCAAGAGCTGGCTGTACAGCATGTTGGCCAGCTGGTCCTCAGGCGGCACGACCAACCCGCTGCTGGTGACGAACTTCCATTGTCCGATCTGCTTTGGAACCAGCCCGTCGAGCGAGCCCTTTCCAAGATAATCGAGCTTGATGTTGGGTCTGCGAGCGGCGGCAAGACCGGCAGCTCCGCAGAACAATAGGCCGAGCGAAAGGCTACGCCGATCTAGCGTTGTCGGTCTCATGAGGTTGCCTGCTGATCGCGCCGCTGAACGAAGCTGCTGAACAGATGGTCGACGGCAAAGACCGTGGCGAGCGCGACCGCGAACATCAGCAGCCCGGCGAAGTCATGGATGAAGCCCTGGGCAGCTGCCTCACCGAAGTAATAGGTGATCAGGATCAACACGATCACCCGAACGAAGTTGGAGAAAACTGCGACCGGGATCACGGCAAGCGCCACCACCAGGAAGGCAGCGAAATTCGTACGGTGCCGAAGATAGACGTAGAAGAGGCAGACCGCGCTCAAGGTGATGATCGAATTAAGGCCGGCACAGGCTGCAGCGACCAGCAGCTCATATTGGGCAATCTGAATCACCACGCCCGAGCTTGCGATCGGATATCCGAACAGGTGAAGCAGGGCGACAGCCCACTGAGAAATGGCAATCTTGATTGGCTGCGTTACCGCAGCCACCACCGAGTCCGGCGGCGGGAGCGTGAACGCCAGGTAGATCAACGGAAACCAGATCGCCCGCAGAACCGCGCCGCCGAACAGCAGATAGGCGCCGGCGATCAACGCACCGTACATCGCGAACGCCTCGATCTCGAGAATGCCGGTGATGCGCGCAACCACGAAGATCGACAGCAGAATGAGCACTGCAGCTCCGCCCGCCCACGGCCTCGGCCGGCGCGGCTGCGCCTTGCTGTCTTTCAACTCCCGGTGCAGCAGCCACAGTCCGGTCGCGAGTACGATGGGTCCGTGCCCACCCTGTTCGGTTGACCAGCTGAACCTCGCGATTTCGATGAACGTCGGGAGCACCAATGCGATGCAGCCGATCGCCAGCACCACCTGCCCAACCGACAACGATACGGGGAAGAGCTTGCCCGGTGGAGTTCGAACTAGAAGCAAGCTGGTACACTTTGATTTTGCACGAGCTTCTCTCGCGGATTTAGACGCGGACGCTAGACTTTCAGTCCGGCTGCTGCAAGTTGCCGAAGCCGTTTCCTGTCCCGCTTTCGGGCGCTAAGCTCGACAAAATTCCTTAGGCGAGGTGGTGAAGTGCGGTGACCTTCCTGATCGTCGCGATCCTGGCGCCAATCGCACTTGTGACCTTAGTGTTCACCGTTGAGCTGCTTGTCGGCCTGCCGGCGCTGCGGCCAGCTTCCTACAGCCCTGCGCGCGAACCGATAACGATCGTCATTCCAGCGCATGATGAGGAGCTGATCCTTGGCGCCACACTGGCGGCAATCAAGCAAGCTGCGGGTTCGGACGCGACCATCCTGGTGGTGGCGGACAACTGCGTCGACGGGACGGCGGAGTGCGCGCGCGCCGCGGGGGTCGAGGTGATCAAGAGACATGACGACACCCGACGCGGGAAGGGATTCGCGCTGTCCTTCGCCCGCGATCATCTCAGAGAAAATCCGCCCGCCACCGTAATCGTCCTGGACGCAGATTGTGCGACAGACCATGCAAGCATCACGGCTCTGGCAGCGGCGGTCATAACCAGCGGCCGCCCTTGCCAAGCGGTCAACCTGCTCCGCCCGGTGACCGGCAAGGCTCCGCTTGTCCGCCTGTCCACCTTCGCTTTCATGGTGAAAAATCTGGTGCGGCAACGGGCACTGCAACGGCTGGCGGGCCGCGTCCATCTGACCGGAACCGGAATGGCGATTCCGTGGCGGCTGTTTGCCGAAGCTAATCTCGCGACCGCGAGCATCGTCGAAGACGTCAAGCTGGGACTCGAGTTGGACAGGAACGGCCACCCGCCGATGCTGGTGCCTACCGCGGTCGTGTGGAGCGATCCCGCGCCGCAGGAGACCACGCTTGTTCAGCGTCAGCGCTGGGAAGGGGGTTTCCTCGCGATGGCCACCCGAACGGCTCCGGCCGCGCTAGGCCGAAGCCTACGACGGGGCGATCTGCGCGGTCTATGGGCTGCGCTCGATCTATGCGTTCCCCCGCTGACCCTGCTCCTGCTGCTGAACCTGGCCGCATTGCTGTTGGGGGCCGGAATGACATGGGTGTCAGAAGCGCAATGGTGGCCGCTTGCCCTGCACGCGACCCTTTTCGCTGCCGCGGGGCTGGCGCTCGCGCTGGCCTGGTGGCGGGAAGGACGGCAGTTCATTTCTCTCGGCGGGCTGCTCCAGATCCCGCTTTATGTCGCCTGGAAGATCCCGATGTACTTGGGACTGAGCCGTAAGGGATCGCCGAACGAATGGCTGAGGACCGGACGTTAGCCAAGCGCGCGGATCGCGACGATCACTGCGATCAAGGTTCCGGCCACCGCGACCACGCTTGCTTCGCGCATTCCGAAGCTGATCTCTCCCCGTTCGGCCGAACGCTTGATTCTCCGGGCAAGTGAGGCGGCCACCCGCAATCCAGGCAGGCGGTCGAAGAAACGCAAACTTGCAATATCGGACCGCGATGGCCGCTGGAGGGCGAGCACCGGGTCGGCAAACAGGGTGACCAGCTGCGGGTGATTCCGGCGGAACCAGATGTAGGCGCCGTCGATCGGCGGCGGATCGTCGAGTCGCAAGAGCCCCTCAAGGTAGGGCACCAGAACAGCGGCCGCGCTCGCAGAAAATCCCATGCAGTGGGTTCCCATGATGTCGCTTTCTTGAAGCCGCTCCGGCGTGAAAGCGATGTAACCACCGTAGAAGATATCGAACGGCTCCGATGGCCCCGCCTGCCGAGCCGCTTCCGTGAAATCGGCGTCGTCCTCCAGGATCAGGACGCTGGCACTACACTCGGCAGCCTCACGCAAGATGGTGAGATGGCTGAGGAAGCAGCCCTTTTCTCCGCGCGACCGGAACGGCGCCTGCTCGTCGGGAGCGACCGCGTCGATGAAGCGCACGCGCGGATCCTCATGGAGGCCGATCCGGCGAAGCTCCGCCTCCATCTCGGCGCGGCGATCAGGCCGGCTGCGCAGGTTGATCACGCGCATCATCTCGAACGCCGAGAAAGGAGCGTTCATCCGGCGGCTCCGACTGCATGCTCGACCTGCCAGTGCGATCGCGCCGAGTTCATCGCGAGCAGGCGGGTAAACTCTTCCTCGAGCTGCCTCGCCGACGCATCCGAATCGAACTCCGCTTCGACCGTTGCTCTCGCCTCTTCTGCCAATCGCCGGCCAAGCGCTGGATCCTCGAACAGGCGCGTCATGCACTGGCCAAGCTCATCCCATTGAGCCGGAGTGAAGAGAAGGCCGTTGACGCCGTCCCGAACAAGCTCCGGAACCCCTGCGACGCGGCTGGAAACAACCGGTACGCCGAGGGCCATCGCTTCCATCAACACGATCGGCAGGCCCTCCATGAAGCTCGGCAACACGAGCATTCCCGCGCGCGCGATTTCTTCAAGCGTCTTTTCCTCGCCCAGCCGACCGACGAATGTAACCGACTGCTGCAGCCCGAGCCGATCTGCGATCCGTTCCAACCGAACGCGTTCAGGCCCATCACCGATCAGCCGCAGCTTGGCATTGGGAAACTGCCTTCTGATGCGAAGGAACGCGTCGAGCAGGCCGGCCTGTCCCTTTTCAGGGGAGAGACGCCCGACGCAGACGATCATCTCGCGATTCTCCCCACGCTCGGATTGGCGAGGAAGCTCGGAAATCGGCAAGCCGCAGCGAATGACCCGGAACTTGCTCCATTGACTAGGCGGCACCAGACGCATGGCCTGTGCCCGGCCAAACCAGGACACACACACCACCATATTGGCGGTGGTGATCTTGTCGGGCAGCAGCAGCCCGGCCGGATAATCGGTCTCGGAGATACCGTGCATGGTGAAGCTCCAGCCGATACCGAGATAGCGGGAGGCAAGGAACCCAACCGTAGCCGCCGAATTGGCGAAATGATTGTGCAGATGGCGGATACCGCGCCGGCGCAGCTCATAGGCGAGGAGCATCGCCTCGGCGAAGTGCGCGCAGGCAAGAAGCAGCCCGCGCAACCCCGGCGGTCGGTGCCGCAATGCCCGCCAGACGGTTCGTGCGTAGCCGAGCGGACTACGTGCAAGCAGGGTGAGATGCGCGCGCACAAAGGCAGCGGCGGGCTGGGCGAGGAGGATGAAGGTGGATGCGGCCTCAACCCGCTCTTCCGTCCCGCTGAGCTCATTGATCGCCGGCGAGCGCACGCTGAAGGTTGCGATCTCCCGGCCAAGCCGTCGAAGCGCGGCCACTTCCCGCCTGATGAACGTGTGCGACGTGGCCGGGTAGAGGCTGGTCAGATAGGCTAGAGCCATGCCGCGCTGCTCCGCCTTGCATAAGGTGCGTCCATCGTCATTGGCCGCCCTTGTAATCGAACGCAGCTCGGCTGGCGAAGAAGAAGCGGGTCGCGCCAATCAACTCCGGAATCTTCGCCAGCATGATCATGGCCGAGTGCTGCCAATTGAACAGCAGGCGATGGCCGCGGCGCACAGTCATGCGTGTGACCTGCGCCGAATAAAGCAGTGGCAGTGCCAGCACCGTCGCGACCTGGCCTGTCCAGCAGGCGATGAGGACAACGGCCAATGGGACAGCCGCGGCCCATAGCAGCGCGCTTCGAAGCTGAGTTCCATAGACGCGCTGCGGCAGTCCGCCGGTGACACTCCATACCTGCGCATAGCCAAATCCGCCGCGCATCGCCCGGCGCCACCATTGGCCGAACCGGCTGATGGCGGCATCATGCCGGGTCATCGGCTGATTGAGCCGCCACAGGTCCCAACCCCGCGCGCGCAGTCGCGCCGCCAGCTCCGGCTCTTCGCCGGCAAGCAACTCGGGCCGGAAGCCGCCAGCCTCCTCATAGGCCGAGAGCCGCATCATGGAATCGCCGCCGCAGGCCTGAGTTCGCCCGAGTGGAGTGTCCCACTCTAGGTCGCACATCCGATTATAGAGAGAATGATCCGGGTGGATCTCTGCCCGCCGGCCGCAGACCACCGCCACCCGTTCGTGATCGTGCAGGAACAGATAGGCGCTTTCGATCCAGCCCGCCTCGAGCAGGCAATCTCCGTCGATAAATTGAACGACCTCGCATCCGGGATGCCGCGCGCGCAGTTCAGTGACCCCGGCGTGACGGCCACGAGCAGCCGTGAACGGACGGTCCGGCTCGAGACGCACAACCGTGGCGCCAAATGTGGTCGCCAGTGCGGCACTACCATCCGTCGACGAGGAATCGACATACACCAGCCGGTCGCGCCACTCCCTGAGAGATTCAAGGCAGCCCCGAAGCCGCTCCCCCTCATTGCGGCCGATCACCACGACGCCGATCTGCTGGCGTTCGCGTTCGGTCAGGCGCGCAGGCTCCACCATCACAGAGTGATCCACGACAGGGCGGGGAACAGTGCCTCCATATCGCCGGTCAAACCAAAGGCGAACAATAGGGAGCGCAGACCAAGCACCGCGACCAGCAGCACGACGGTCAACGCAAGATCATCCCTGCCGAAGCCCAGATGATGCTTTCGGCTGAGCAGCCACATCGTCACATATTTCACCGCTTCGCCGCCGCTGATGACAAGGATCGCGGCAAGAAAACCGTAGAAGTGGAACGCGAGCGGAACGGCGACCACATAGCTGACCAGTTTCACCGCGTTGGCGATTGCTGGCCAGGAGGGCTTGGCCATGCCCATCAGGATCGATTCATTGACGCTGTTGAGAACGGCGAACCACACTCCGATCAGCAACAGCGGAAGCACCAGCGCGGCACCATGGTAGCGGCTGTCGTAGAGGAGCATCACAATCTCGTCGGACACGGTAATGAAGGAGGCGATCCCAACGGCTGCGGCGAGCAGCAAGGTGCGACGGCCCCGTAGGAGGCGTTGGCGGACCTCGATCGCCGACGCGCCCATCGCTGCGATCATCGGAAACAGCAGCATGTTCCCATATCTGACCGCGAGTAGGCTGACGACGTCGGACAGTGTGCGGGCAATGCCGTAGATTCCGAGCTCCGCCAGGCTGAGCCGTTTGGCGAAATACAGCCGATCAAAATTCATCGCGAGGAAGAACACCACGGACGAGAGGAAAATCCACTTTCCGAAAACCAACAGCTGACGAGCGCTCGGCCGGTGGATGATGAAGCGCTGGCGAAGGCCATTGATCATGAGGAAGGAAAGCATCAGCGCGCCGGCGCTTGAGATCACGGCCCCGAGGACCAGCGCCCAAATGGTCGGTGTAATCAGGGCCAATCCGACGTGAGCGACAAACGACAGCGCTGTGAAGGCGACTTCGATAATGTTTAGCCGCCTGCGCGTGGAGCAGGGCGCCGCCAACGGAGTGAAGTCCCGAAAAGACAAAGAGCAGTGCGGCAACCTGAAGGATGATCTTGAGCTCGGATTGCTCGAAGAATGTCGCGATCGCTCCAGCGGAGAGGAAACACAGCGCACCAAGGATGATCCCTCGCAGCGCCTGGATCGTCCAAGCCGTGTCGTAGAAGTCGGGGGTGGCGCCATCCTTGTTGCTGACGATGTTCTGGGAAATGCCGATATCGGACAGCAGCTCCACACCGACCTTGATCGTGTTGACGATCAGCATCAGCCCAAACAATGACGGCGCCAGCAGGCGGGCCAGCACGACGTTTGTGAGCAAGCGCAGGAGCTGGACCAGCCCGTAGCAAATGGTTGTCCAACTCAGCCGGACAACGAGCGCTTGCGGAAATCGCGCGGTCAGCACGGCTGCCGACAAGCTCTCGCAGAGGGCTGGCAGTCGCCAGCAGCCGCTGCGGCGGCAAATAGCATGGACCGTGATCGTGCCGTGCGATTAGGAGTGGCCATGTGAGAATCCTGTTCGCGCTTGCCGGCCTTCACCGCGTTGATCGCGGTGCGGAGATTGCCTTCATGGCAATCGCTTCCGAACTGGCTCGCGCTGGACATCAAGTGACATTGATTGGTTCCGGACCCTCACGACCGGGGCAAGGCTATCGCTATCTACGAGCCAAAGCCATTGCTCGCGAGCGGTTCGAGCGTTTTCCGAAGGGTCCGCTGTTCCGAGGTGACACAGTTTGGGAGGAGGCCAGCTTCATTCCGGGCCTGCTGAGCACGTATCAGCCCAGCGATTACGACGTGACCCTGACTTGCAGCTACCCATTCACCAATTGGGCTCTCCGCCGACCCGTGGCTGGCGCACGCCGCCCGCCGCATGTGTTCGTGACCCAGAATGGTGACTGGCCCGCGTTCGCGCGGAATGCGGAATATCGCTGGTTCGGTTGCGAAGGACTGGTGTGCATCAACCCCGATCATGCGGAACGCAATGCCGACCGGTGGCGGACGGCTCTGATCCCCAATGGGGTTGATCTTGAACGATTTACCCCAGGCTTCGGTGACCGGGCTCGCTTCGGCCTCGATCCGGAGCGGCCGGTAGTGCTGATGGTCAGCGCAATGATCGCCAGCAAGAACATCGACGAAGGTATCCGCGCGGTCAGCCAGCTCCCGGAAGCAACGCTGGTCGTGGCCGGAGATGGTCCGCTGCGTGCATCACTTCACGCTCTCGCCGAGGAACTGATGCCGGGTCGCTTCAGGCAGGTGCAGGTCCCGTCCGCTGACATGCCTTCACTCTATCGCTGTGCCGATGCGTTCGTTCACCTCTCCCGCGATGAATCGTTCGGCAATGTCTATGTCGAGGCGCTGGCCTGCGGCCTGCCGGTTGTCGCGTGGGATCTTCCGCGCACCCGATGGATCGTGGGCGACGCGGCAAAGCTTGCGGCGCGCGATGATTCCGGCATGCTGGTCGAGCAGCTTCGGAACGCGATCGGGGCCGGCCCTTCGACCCTCGGGCAGGCGGCTCAGGTGGAGCGCTTCGCCTGGCCAACCGTCGCGAAGCAGTATGAATCCTTTTTGGGCGAAGTTATCGGCGGTCCGGCCTAATCCGAAACAGTCCGACTTGGCGGGTTGCGCCACGATGCACGCCGGTGAACAATCGCGCCCGTGAATATTCCTCCTCCGCCTGGGCTGCGCGAAAGTGCCGAAGCGAGCCCCGCGCCGCAT
>CAMLKX010000067.1 GCA_946480515.1 uncultured Sphingomonadaceae bacterium
TTGGAGCGATCGGCACGATTGCGGTCCTGCCAAGCCTGGCTTCGGCCAAGGTCGTTTCTTCCGGCTCAGGCGAACAGCAAGCGCTCATCCTTCTCGACCAAATTGCCGAGAATCTGCTCCGCCTCGGGCCTGAGGCGGCAACCTCGCTCGGCATCGACAAGGGTTCGCGCCGGGCCCTGAAGTCGCTGCTCTCCGACCGCAGCGCTGTTGGGCAACGGCGGATCGCCAGCGTCATCCGCAAGGATCTCGCCCGGGCCGAGGCCATCGACACAGCCGGATTGAGCCATTCCACCCGAACCAGCATGGAGGTGGTAAAAAGCGCCTACCGCCTGGCGCTCGATGGCTTTGCCCTCCCCTATGGCGATGTTGCGGTCGGTGGCTGGCGCAACACGCCCTATGTCGTGATCCAGAATGTCGGCGCCTATCTCGATGTGCCGCGCCTGCTCGAAGCCGATCATTCGATCGCGAACGCTGCCGATGCCGAGGCCTATCTCGCGCGTCTAAGCAGCTACGCCAGGCAACTCGACGGTGAGCTTGAGCGGATGCGGCTCGCGGGCGCACAGGGATTGATCGCTCCGTCCTTTCTGATCGACAAGGCGTTGGGCCAGCTGCGTCTGTCGGCCAAGTCCGCGAGGCAAGGGGGCGTGCTGGTGGAATCGCTGGTCGCCCGCACGCCTACAATCCCGGGCAAATGGGGCGAGCGCGCCAGGGATATCTGCGTCCGCAGAATCGCTCCCGCGCTGGAGCGGCAGATCGCCGAACTCACGTCGCAGAGGGCAAGGGCAACCGAGCAGCCCGGGATGTGGGCACGTCCGTTCGGAGACGATTATTACCGCTGGACGCTACGGGCGTCGACGACAACGCGCATGACTCCAGACGAAATTCACGCGCTCGGGCAGGAGGAGCTCCGCGCGCTTCATGCCCGAATGGACCCGATCCTTCGGTCGCTCGGCTTCAGCGGCGGCACGGTCGGGGAGCGGATGATCGCGCTAGGCAAGGATCCTCGCTTCCAATTCCCGGACAACGACATCGGCCGAAGCCAAGTTATGGCCCTGATCCAGCAGCGGCTCGATTGGATTCGCAAGCAGATGCCGCGTGCCTTCAACACCTTGGTGAGGGGCAATGTCGAGGTCCGGCGACTTCCGCCCGAAGAAGAGCCCGGTGCTCCCGGAGCTTATGGCGGTGCCGGATCGATCGATGGGACGATCCCGGGCAAGTTTTGGATCAACCTGCGAACGACCAGCCTCCACAGCCGCTACAGCCTGCCGACGCTGACCCATCATGAAGCAATTCCGGGACACGTATGGCAAGGTGAGTATGCGCAGACCCTTGGGCTGATCCGCTCACTGCTCGGGTTCAACGCCTTCTCGGAAGGCTGGGGCCTCTACGCGGAACAGCTTGCCGACGAGCTTGGCGCCTATGACGGGGACCCGGTTGGCCAGCTCGGATATTTGCAATCGCTCGCCTTCCGCGCCTGCCGGCTGGTGGTCGACACCGGCCTTCATGTGAAGCGCTGGTCGCGGCAGCAGGCGATCGACTGGTTCGCGCGGACCAACGGGTCGGGCATCGAAGAGGTGACGAGCGAGGTTGACCGCTACTGCAGCTGGCCCGGGCAGGCCTGCGGCTACAAGGTCGGTCACAGCGAGATCAATCGCCAGCGGCTGCGGGCGCAGTCCGCCCTGGGCCAGCGCTATGACCTCAAGGCGTTCAACGACACGATCGTGCTAGGCGGCAACGTACCGCTCGACGTTCTCGCTCAGAACGTCGACCAATACATCCGAAAATCGCGCAATTAAAGCGGTCAGGCGGCTTCGGCCGCGGCATGCGGCGCCGATTGCCGGACACCCTCGTCGACATGGGCTTCGAACTGAGCGAAGTTCTCGACGAACAGGTCCACCAGCCGCCGAGCCACGCGGTCATACTCGGCCGCGTCAGCCCAGGTTGAGCGCGGATCGAGGATTCCGGAATCGACCCCCGGAACCGAGACCGGCACGTCAAAGCCGAAATACGGGTCCTTGCGGAATTCGGCATTGTTGAGGCTGCCGTCCAGCGCCGCATTCAGCAAGGCGCGGGTCGCCTTGATCGGCATCCGCTTGCCGACGCCATATTTCCCGCCGGTCCAGCCGGTGTTCACAAGCCAGCAGTGGACCCCACCCTTGGCGATCCGCTCCTTGAGCAAATTGCCGTAGACCGACGGATGCCGCGGCATGAAGGGCGCGCCGAAGCAGGTCGAGAAGGTCGCTTCAGGCTCGGTGACGCCAATCTCGGTTCCCGCGACCTTGGCGGTGTAGCCCGACAGGAAGTGATACATGGCCTGGTCCGGGGTCAGCCGCGCAATCGGCGGCAGCACGCCGAACGCGTCGGCCGTCAACATTACCACGTTGCGCGGTGGCGGCCCCATATTCGCGCTCGACGAATTGGGAATGAAATCAATCGGATAGGCACCGCGGCTGTTTTCCGCCAGGGTCGCGTCATCCAAATCGAGCTCGCGAGTCACCTCGTCGATGACAACATTCTCGAGCACAGTGCCGAAGCGCTTGGTCGTCGCGTAGATTTCCGGCTCGGCTTCCGGCGAGAGGCGGATCATCTTCGCGTAGCAGCCGCCCTCGAAATTGAACACGGCGGTGTCCGACCAGCCATGCTCGTCATCGCCGATCAGAATGCGAGAGGGATCGGCCGACAGGGTTGTCTTACCGGTGCCGGAAAGGCCGAAGAAGATCGCGGTGTCGCCCTGCTTGCCGATATTCGCCGAGCAATGCATCGGCATGATGCCGTCTACCGGCAGGATGAAGTTGAGCAGCCCGAACACGGACTTCTTCATCTCGCCCGCATAAGCGGTTCCGGCGATCAGGATCAGCTTCTTCTCGAGATTGACCGCGATCACCGTTTCCGTGTTGCACCCGTGGCGTGAAGGGTCGGCCTTGAAGCTTGGCAGGTCGATGATCGTATATTCCGGGACGAAGGACGCCAGTTCAGCGGCGTCAGGGCGCACCAGCATGGTGCGGATGAACAGGCTGTGCCAGGCCAGTTCGTTGATGATCCGGACCCGGACGCGATGTTCCGCCTGAGACCCGCCAAAAAGGTCCTGAACGAACAAGGTCGGCTTGTCGGCGAGCGCGGCGAGAAAGTCGGCGTGAAGCCGGTCGAATGCTTCGGGATCCATCGGCTGGTTGGATTTGCCCCACCAAACCGTATTCTCGCTCACCGAATTGCGGACGACGAACCGTTCCTTGGCGGCGCGGCCGGTATGCTTGCCGGTCTTGACGACCAATGGCCCATCCTTGGCGAGAATCCCTTCGCTTCGAGCAACGGCCTGTTCAACCAGCGGCGCGGTCGTGAGATTCCAGAACAGCCTGGCGCTGGTCTCGATTCCCTGATCGGCCAACTGATGAGACGGAACGCGCTCGTTCAAAATTTCCTCCCAAGGAAAAGGGTAGCAAGCAACGGCTTACCCCCTTCTGATAATATGGCGGCCCTATAGCTAGGAGCCCCTCATCGGTCAAAAACCTAAAGCGCTTGTCCGGGATGAGCCCGCCAGCTAACGCAAGGGGCTTGGTTTGGACGAGGCCATGAATGACGCCAGTGATCGCGCTCGTCGATGACGATCGCAACATCCTGACATCGGTATCGATTGCTCTCCAGGCTGAAGGCTTCATCACCCGCGTCTACAGCGATGGTGCGGCCGCCCTGAAAGCATTTGCGGCAGACCCGCCCGATCTTGGCGTATTCGACATCAAGATGCCGTCGATGGACGGGATGGAGCTGTTGCGCCGGTTACGGGAATTCAGCGCTTTGCCGGTCATCTTCCTGACTTCGAAGGATGACGAGCTGGACGAGGCGTTGGGCCTGGCGATGGGCGCGGACGATTACATCTCCAAGCCGTTCTCTCAGCGGCTGCTGATCGCAAGGATTCGCGCAATTCTTCGCCGCCGCGACATGGGCAGAGGCATGGCAAGTCCGTCAACCGAAAGCGCTGAGCTTCCCTTGATGGTCCGCGGTCGGCTCGAGATGGATCCCGCCCGTCACAAGGTACGCTGGGATGAGCGTGATGTGGTGCTCACGGTCACCGAATTCATGATCCTGGAGGCGCTCGCCCAACGCCCGGGAGTGGTCAAGTCGCGCAATCAATTAATGGACGTGGCTTATCAGGATGACGTCTATGTCGACGACCGCACCATCGACAGCCACATCAAGCGCATCCGCCGGAAATTCCGCAGCGTCGATCCCAACTTCGACTCGATCGAAACACTCTATGGCGTCGGTTACCGATTCAGTGACGAATGACGAAGCAGATCTCGCCCTGAACTGGTCGGGGCGGTGGAATCTTGCCTACCGCATCCTTGCGGTGAACATCCTCACGCTGGTGCTGCTTGCGCTCAGCGTGCTCTATCTCGATTCCTTCCGTAACCACCTGCGCTCCGAGCGGGAGCGCCAGGTGATGCGCGAGGCAGCACTGGTCGCCGCCGCGATCGGCCCGATGTCCAGCGAAGAGCAGCGGCGCTATCTTGAGCATGCCAGCAAGGTGACCGACGGACGCTATCGAATTTACGACGCCGACGGACGGCGCCGAGTAGACAGCTGGGACCTGACTGGCCCGACTTACCGTGTGCGCGATCCGGCCACGCAGGCGTGGACCAAATCGATTGCACGGGCGCTTGATCGCGGTTTCGACTTTCTCGTCGGCGAGGACAATCCGCCCGACTTCGCTGAGCCCGCGCGGGATCAGTTGAGCGCCTGGAGCGAAGCCGTCAAAGCGCGAGCCAAGCAAAAAACGACCGTTCAGGTTCGCACCGCGCCAGACCTTACGCCAGTCATCTCGGCTGCGGCTCCGACCAATGGCGGAGCGACTCTCCTCCTCACGTTCAACGATCGCAATTTCACGCGGACCGTGCGGCTTCAGCGGCGCGGCCTGATGCTCGCCATGCTGGTCGTGACCATCCTGTCGATCCTGCTGTCGCTGTTTCTGGCGCGCACCATCGTTCGTCCGCTGCGGCGGATCGCGCTGGCGGCCCACCGAGTGCGGCTGGGGCGCGCTCGGGAGGTCCGGGTGCCGCGCCTGCCGTCGCGAACCGATGAGATCGGCACGCTCGCCAGGGCCGTGTCCGACATGAGCCAATCGCTTCGCCAGCGGATCGACAATATCGAAGCCTTTGCAGCTGACGTCACGCACGAGTTGAAGAACCCCCTCGCCTCGCTCCGTTCCGCGGTTGAGAGCCTGGGACGCGTGGACGATCCCGCGCTTCGACAGCAGCTCCTCGACGTCATTCGTGACGATTCAGTGCGGCTCGACCGGCTGATCGCCGATATCGGCGAAGCGGCCCGAACGGATGCGGAGCTTGCGCGCGCCCTGTTCAAGCCGGTCGATCTTGGGGCGCTGATCGAATCGCGTGTCCGCCACTGGGAAGAGCGGGCCGCCGAACGACAGGTCAGAATCGCCTTTGCCCGCCCTCGCCGCGCCAGTGCCAAGGTCATGGGCAAGGCCGGCCGGTTGACCCGCGCGATCGACAATATCGTCGACAATGCGATCAGCTTCACTCCGGCTGGCGGGCTGGTCGAAGTCGCCGTAGTTCGGGTCGGCGACGAGGTCCGCCTCCGCGTCGATGATGAAGGGCCTGGCGTGCCCAATGAGGCTCGTGAAGCGATCTTTAACCGATTTCACTCAGTACGCCCTGGAGCCGAGAGTTTCGGCCGCCATTCGGGGCTCGGCCTTGCGATCGCCCGCGCGATCGTCAAAGGCCATGACGGGGAGATCGACGTGCAGGACCGGGATGACGCGCCATCGGGCGCACGCTTCATCATTCGTTTGCCGGCGGCTGCGCGATGAACTCGCGGCTGTCGTCTGAAACGCTGCACGCCAGCACAGTGGCAATGGACGGCCGGGCAGTGGTTATCGCCGGACCCTCAGGGTCGGGCAAATCCGACCTTGCGCTGCGGCTGCTCGACCGTGGCTTCACCCTCGTCAGTGATGATCAGACGATGATCAGCAAGGATGGCGAGCGGCTGATCGCCAATGCTCCGCCAACGATCGCCGGGAAACTCGAAATCCGCGGGATCGGCATTTTCGAGGTGCCGCGGGTCAGTGATGTCCCGGTCAGCCTGTTTGTCGAGTTGACCAGCGATATCCAGCGCATGCCGGATGATTCGCGGGAACGTCGCATCCTCGGAACCGGAGTGCCGCTGATCAGTATCGATGCAATGACCGCATCGGCTCCGTCAAAGGTCTCCCTGGCGCTCAATCGTCTGGGATTGCCGGCGCGATGAGCGACGCGCGGCGATTGCCGCGCCTGCTGCTCGTCACCGGCATGTCCGGAGCGGGCAAGTCGACCGCGCTCGACGCATTGGAGGACATGGGCTGGGACTGTGTCGACAATCTTCCGGTGGGATTGCTCGGCCGGTTCGTCGCGACCGCTTCATCGGACGCCCCGCTTGCGGTTGGCATGGATGTGCGGAGCCGCGGGTTCGAACCTGGCGCTCTTGTCCAAGCCGTGCGCGGTCTCGAGCAAGTCCAAGCGGAGATTCTTTACCTCGACTGCGGCGATAGCGAACTCATCCGCCGCTTCGACGCCACCCGCCGCCGGCACCCGCTGGCGCTCACCAGCCCGGCCGAAGAAGGAATCGCGCAGGAACGGGAAAGATTGGCCCTGACCCGGGCCTCGGCCGAGAGCGTGCTCGATACCACCGACATGACCCCGGTCGAGCTGCGCGACGAGCTTCGGCGGCGCTACTCTCCCGACGAGGGGCAGCCGGTGCTGACCATCGCCTCGTTCAGCTATGCCCGCGGAGTCGCACGGACCGCCGACCTGCTGTTCGACATGCGGTTCATCGATAATCCGCACTGGGTGCCGGAATTGCGTAACCTGACCGGTCTCGACGAGCCGGTTTCGGGCCATTGTTCGAAGGACCCAGCTTGGGAACCCACGCTCGGGCACATCGAAGCTCTTTTGCTCGACCTGATCCCGCGCTACTGGCGCGCGGGCAAGAGCTATCTGACGGTAGCGTTCGGCTGTACGGGCGGCCGCCACCGGTCGGTCGCGGCGGCAGAGGCGATGGCGTCAAGGTTGCGCGCGGCGGGCTATTCTCCCAATGTGCGTCACCGGGATCTCTCCTTGCAGCACAAGCCTCTGCGCCGCGAACAAGCGCGCGGGGTTGGCGAGAACCAGTTGGCGGATGAGTGAATGATCGGGTTGATTTTGGTGACTCACGGCCAGCTCGCGCTGGAGTTCATCCGAGCCATGGAGCATGTGGTCGGCCCGCAGGACGCCATCGAAGCCGTGTGTATCGGCCCCGACGACGACATGGAGGCGCGGCGCAAGGACATCGCCGACGCGATTACCCGGGTCCACCAGGGCGATGGAGTCATCATCCTGACCGATCTGTTTGGCGGCACGCCCTCGAACCTTGCGATCTCGCTAATGAAAAGCGATGAAATCGAGGTGATTGCTGGGGTGAACCTGCCGATGTTGATCCGCCTTGAAAGCGCCCGCAAGACGATGGCGGTCGGAGCCGCCGCTGCGGCGGCCCGCGATGCGGGACGAAAATATATCTCGGTGGCCTCGGACGTCTTCGGGGAAGCCGCCGCGTGAGTGGTCTCACTCGGGAAGTGCGGATTTCCAATCGCCGCGGATTGCACGCCCGGGCCAGCGCCAAGCTGGTCAATCTGGTCAGCAACCTCGACGCCAGGATCGAAGTCGAAAAGGACGGCAGCAAGGTCTGCGGGACGTCGATCATGGGGCTGATGATGCTCGGCGCCGCGATGGGCGACGTGATCACGGTGCACGCCCATGGCGAACAGGCCCATGCCAGTCTCGACCAGATCATCGCCTTGATCGAGGATCGCTTCGGCGAGGATTAGTGATCTCGTCATTGCGAGCGAAGCGAAGCAATCCAGTGGCGCAGCGGTGATAGTGGATTGCTTCGTCGCGCGCTCCTCGCAATGACGGCTTAGCCCATGCCCCGCCAAGTCACCGCCTTTTCCAACGCGACCGTCAAGCGGCTGCGCTCGCTCCGCGACAAGAAGACACGGCGAGCAGAGGGGCTGTTCCTGGCGGAGGGACTGCGAATCATCACCGAGGCGCGCGACAGCCGGCGCTTGCCGGAAATCCTTGCTTATTCGGCGGCGGGAGGCATTCACCCCCTCACCAGCGAGATCATCACCGCGACCGAAGCGGCCGGCGGCGAGGTGATCGAGACCAGCCCGGACATTCTCTCGAAAATGTCGGGCAAGGATAATCCGCAGATGCTGCTCGGCGCCTATCGGCAGCCCCTGACCAGCCTCGAGGCGATCGATCGCGTCACCGCTCCGCTGTGGATCGCAGCTCAGGCGCTGCGCGACCCCGGTAACATTGGAACGATCCTGCGGACCGGCGATGCCGTCGGCGCGGGCGGGCTGATCCTGATCGACGATTGCGCCGATCCATTTTCGGTCGAGGCAGTGCGAGCGTCGATGGGCGCGGTCTTCACCCAACAGATCGTGACCGCGCCATGGGGTGAGTTCCTGCCGTGGCTGCGATCCAGCCCTGCCCAGCTAGTCGGAACGAGCCTCAACACGGATCACGACTATCTGACCCCGCGCTATGAGCAGCCCTGCTTCCTGCTGATCGGCAACGAGCAGGCGGGGCTTCCGGAGGCTTATGAGCGGGAATGCGACTTGCTGGTAAAAATCCCGATGGCGGGCCGCGCTGACAGCTTGAATGCAGCCGTGGCAGCGGCCGTCATGGCCTTTCAGGTCCGCGCAAGCTGGCGCGCTTGACACAGGTTCGCCGGCAGGAGACTTCTCGTCACGCCATGCGAGCAGCGTCCCCTAGCCTGTGTTTGCTCCTTCTGCTCGCCGCCTGTTCCGGCAAGCCGTCGGACCGGCTCAGCGATGAAGATGCCGCCGCGGCAGCGGTCGGCCCGGAGTCCGAAAATCTCACAGCAGAAGCCGATCAGGCGGACCTCGCGTCGGCTGCGGCGCCGCTGCCGGAGGTCGCCCAGGCCGGACCGATCATCTATCGCGCGGTCGGCACAGAGCCCGGCTGGAACCTGATCATCCGCAGCG
>CAMLKX010000068.1 GCA_946480515.1 uncultured Sphingomonadaceae bacterium
CGCGACCGAGGAGATGCTGGGGATCGCGCTCGCGCATCGGCCCAATGCCGCCTGCATCGTTCCTGAGCGCCGGGAGGAGCGTACCACCGAAGGCGGTCTCGACGCTGCCACGCAGTTCGACCATCTCCGGCCCTTCGTCGACCGCCTTGGCGAGGCCGGAGTCCGAGTGAGCTTGTTCATCGAACCCGATCACCGGCAAATCGAGGCGGCGATCCGTCTCGGAGCTCCAGTGGTCGAGTTTCACACCGGGCGCTACGCGCATCTGGACGCGGACGATCGCTCGGCCGAGCTGGCGCGGATCGCCGATGCCGCCGCCCTCGCTTCGAAAAACGGGATCGAGCCGCATGCCGGCCATGGGCTCACCTTCGACAATGTCGCGCCGATTGCGGCCATTCCTCAGCTGCGCGAGCTGAACATCGGGCATTTCCTGATCGGCGAAGCCATCTTCATCGGGCTGGAGGAAAGCATCCGTCGGATGCTCGCGGCCATGAACGAAGCGCGGTGAAATGATCATCGGCATCGGCTCCGACCTGTGCAACATCGAACGCATCCAGGCCTCGCTGGAACGCTTCGGCGAGCGCTTTGAGCGGCGGGTGTTCACGGACATCGAACGCGGCAAGGCCAACCGGCGGCCATTCACCAAGGCTGGCACGCTTGCGAAGCGATTCGCCGCCAAGGAAGCCTATTCCAAGGCCGTCGGCACCGGCTTTCGAAGCGGCGTGTTCATGAAGGATATTGGTGTCGTCAACGCGCGGTCCGGCGCTCCAACCCTGGAGCTCACCGGCGGAGCGAAGGCTCGGCTTGACGCGCTCGTCCCGCCCGGCCACGCGGTGGACATCCACCTGACAATGACCGACGATCACCCCTGGGCGCAGGCGTTTGTCATTCTTTATGCGAGGCCGCTGGAGTGAAGCAGTGAACGAAGACACCATTCCGGCTGACGGCAGCAGGGGCAGCGCCATGACGGAAACCGTCCCCGCCAAGCGCAAGAAGAGCGGCGGATTGTGGGAAGAGATCAAGGGCATGGCGCTGGTGCTGCTGCTCGTGCTCGCGTTCCACAGCTTCGTTGCCAAGCCCTTCTACATTCCATCGGAATCGATGATGCCGGTCCTGCTGAAGGGTGACCGGCTGGTCGTCAGCAAATATGCCTACGGCTGGTCATGGGTCAGCCCGAGCGTCCATGTGCTGCCCCACTGGCAGGGACGCTTCCTCGGCAAGATGCCCGAGCGGGGCGACATCGTGATTGTAACGCCGCCTGGCCAAACCGACGACTATATCAAGCGGGTGATTGGCCTTCCCGGAGACACGGTGCAGGTCCGCGATGGCCGGCTGATCCTGAACGGCCGCAGGGTGCAATCGGCGGTGCGCCCGTCAGCGATGATCCCGGTCGACGCCAATGCGCCGTGCGGCTTGGAATTTGCTGGCTATCTGGTTCAGGCGGCTGATGGCGCCCGCTATTGCCGGCTGCCGGTCGTTCGCGAAACCCTACCCAACGGAGTGAGCTACGACACCGTCGACCTTGGGCCGAGCCCAGGGGACGATTACGGTCCGGTGTCCGTTCCCGCTGGTCATGTGTTCCTGATGGGCGACAATCGGGATCGAAGCGCCGACAGCCGCTTCGGTCTGGGTGCGCCGGATAACGGATTGGGCGGCCCCGTGCCGTGGGAGAATCTCGGCGGACGCGCGGAGTTCATCACCTTCTCGTTCGACGGCACGACCGAGCTGTTCAACCCGGTGAGCTGGATTTCGTCCCTGCGACCGGGCCGAGCCGGAGCCTCGCTGCGTCCAGACAAGGAGCCAAACGCTGGCTGACGCCGTTCCTCCGCCGCACGTCGAGCGCCCCGGCCCTTCTGAATTCCGGGATCCCCTGGTCACCAATGAGATCAAGCGGGCGGCGGTTTGGCTGGGGATGGCAACTGCGCTGATCGGCCTGTTCTTCCTTGCCGAGCCGCTGATGCTGATCGTCGGAGGAATGGTTTTCGCGGTGCTGCTCGACGGCGGAACCCGGCTGGTCGGCAGGGTCCTTCCGATTGCGCGGGGCTGGCGGCTGATGATCGTCGCGCTTGCCGGCATCAGCTTCATCAGCTGGGTTGTCTATTACGCCGGAACCACATTTGCCGCCCAGGCCGAGGCGCTGCGCATGGTCGTCAGCGCTCAGCTGGACCGGCTGATGACGTTTATCAGCAGCCTTGGCCTGATCCCGAAAGACGCCGGCGCATCCAGCATTAGCAGCGAACTGCTCGGCTCGCTCGGCCGGCTGACCAGTTTCGTCGGCAGCGCGCTTGGCGTGGTGTCGGCTGTGCTGATGATCATCGTGATCGGAATCTTTGTTGCTATCGAACCGCGACTTTATGACCGCAGCGTTGCCTGGATGCTTCCGCTGCGTCACCGTGACCGCTTCTATGTGATCACTTCGCGGGTGGCGTTCACCCTTCGCCGTCTCCTCGCGGGGCGGCTGATCGGGATGGTGTTCGAGGGGATTTTTACCTGGGTGATGCTCTGGATCGGTGGCGTGCCGATGGCCGCGCTGCTCGGGCTGATCACCGGCTTGCTGGCCTTCATCCCGAACATCGGCGCGATTGTTTCCGGGATCCTGATGGTCGCGGTCGGATTCTCGACCGGGGTCAACCAGGGCTTGTGGGCGATCTTCGTCTATTTCTTCGTCCAGAACGTCGATGGCTATCTGGTCGTGCCCTACATTGCCCGGCGCACGGTCGACCTCGCGCCCGCGCTGGTGCTCGCGGCCCAGCTGATTTTCGGAGCACTGTTCGGAATTCTCGGGATCTTGCTCGCCGACCCGCTCCTCGCGTCCCTGAAAGTCGCGCTTCAGGAGCTCAGCAAGGAGGGCTCAGACCAGACTTTGACGCTGAGGCCGGAGGACGTCGACCGCAGAGCCTAGCCGGCCGGCCCCATCATCTGGGCGGCGTTCGGAATGACCTGCACGACATGCACGTCGAAATCGAGATCGGCATTGGCGGGAATCACCCCACCCGGAGGCGGCGTCGCGCCATAGGCCAGCTCGCTCGGAATTCGAATCCGGTAGCGGCCACCTTTGCGCATCTTCTGCAGCGCTTCGGAGAAGCCGGGAATCACCTGGCCGACCAACATCGGCGTCGGGCCCCGCCCTTCGCTGCTGTCGAACACGGTGCCGTCCGTCAAACGTCCTTCATACTCGATCATCACGCCGTCATTGGCACCGATCAGATCGCCTTCGCCGCGCTCGACCGTGCGGATCACAAGCCCGCTCCGCGTGGTCTCGCCGCGCATTTGCCCGGCTCCGGCAGCCGCGATCAGCACGGCTGCGACGATAAGAACGATGATGACCAGCCAAAGCTTGGCCAGCGAGCCGCGCTTCAGCGGCTGAAGCGGAACTGCAGTAACCGACATCGGGCGCAAGCCTTTCGCGCGGAGAAGAAAACCTTCGTTGAGGCGCCCTATCTGGCGCCTTCGCGCTCCGCCCGCTTCCGCTCCAGCTTGCGAGCGCGGCGAATCGCGGCAGCGCGTTCACGGGCGCGCTTTTCCGACGGCTTCTCATAGTGGCGGCGCAACTTCATCTCGCGATAGACGCCTTCACGCTGCAGCTTCTTCTTGAGCGCGCGCAGCGCCTGGTCGACATTATTGTCGCGAACGATGATTTGCATAAACGCCTTCAAGCTCCTTCCCGGCCAAAGCCGAGCCGCCACACCGGTATGGTGTCTTCCGACGGCAATAGATGATAGTCGTCGCGAGCATCGCCCGCACCGTTGCCGCGCCAGTAGCAGCGCTGCGCCTCCGTTTCAAGCAGCAGGTGGGACGAGCTAACTGCGGCAAAACGACCCGGATCGAGGATGAAAGGAGGATCGAGCGGCGTTCGGTTATCGAGCCTTAAGCAATTGAATGGTAGAAAGAACTCTTGTGTTCATTGCGTGAGCGGGACGGGATGTCAGTAAATCGTCGTGAGATGTTACGGCTTGGCGCAGCCGGTGCGGGAGGCTTGTTGCTCTCGTCCGCGGCTGCGTCGCAGACACTTCCGGCACTGGTTTTTCGCAATGTGCCAGGTACAGCGCCGGTCGTTCCTCCGGTCGCGCCGCCGGCATCGGTTCCTGCGGTCGCGTCCAGCTTCTCGGCTCCCGGCGGAATCAATCCCCAGCTGTTCGCCAAGGCAAAAGCTGCACTCGAGGCCCATCGCTCGCGGGTGCGCTACCGCGATTCGATCGGCGTCGTCGATTTCTCGCTGGGATCGCATCTCCCCCGATTCCATGTCGTGAACCTGATCAACGGCTCGGTTGAGAGCCATCAGGTTGCTCATGGCCGCGGGTCCGACCCCGAACATTCCGGCTTCCTTGAATATTTTTCGAACAATTTCGGATCGCACGCCAGCTCGAACGGCGCCTACATCACCAGCGACACCTATCATGGCAAATATGGGCTTTCGATGAAGGTCCAGGGGCTCGACTGGTCGAACAGCAATGCCGAAGCCCGGGCGATCGTCATCCACAATGCCTGGTATGCCGAGCCCGAGATGATCGCGAGTCATGGAAAGCTGGGGCGGTCTGAAGGCTGCTTCGCCTTCAGCCGCGACAATCAGTGGAAGGTGATGAACCGCCTCTATGCAGGCCGGATGATCTACGCCGACAAGCTGGCCTGAGCCGTCTCTTCCTACTTCGAGGCAACTTCCTTCTTTGCCGTAGTCGGCACAACCGGCTTGCGGTCGAGTAGCGCCGCGAGCACCTTCGGATCCCGGTTGTACAGATCGGGATAGTCGACCAGCTGCCCGTCAACGAGTGCAGCCGAACTGAAGTAGACGATGTAGACAGGCACGGGCTTTACGAACTTGGCCTCGACCGTCTTGTTGCTGGCCAGAACCTCGTCGATCTTCTCCTTCGTCCACTCGCCGCCGTCGTCGGACAACAGTTCGGCCGTCAGATCGAGGATATGCTCGGTCCTGACGCAGCCGTGGCTAAGCGCGCGCATCCGGCTGCTGAAGCGGCTTCGGGCGTTGGTGTCGTGAAGGTAGATCGCCTCGCTGTTGGGCATCACGAACTTGACTTTGCCGAGTGCATTGGCCGGCCCAGGCGGCTGCCGCCAACTCTGAACCTTGCCGTCCTTGCCCTTGACCGGAACATAACCCCGCTTGCCGCGCACCTCGCCTTCGATGCTCTTTGGCACTTCCCACCACGGGTTGAGGATCACTCCAGTGGCGAGCGCCGACAGCTGCGGAGTCGGCGTCTTGACCGCACCGGCGATCGCCCGATGCTTCCATCGGGTGACACCGTTTTCGACTAGGGTCGCATGGAAGCCCGGCACATTGACGATGATGTACTTCTGGCCGAGGTCGCGCGGCAGCCAGCGCCAGCGATCCATGTTGAGCCGGATTCGATTGACCTTGGTTGGATCGGCGATCGCCAGCGCAGTCCTGAGCGAGCCATATTGCGGATGAGTTGGCAGCAGCCCGTTGAGCGCCGCAGCGACCTGGTGGCGCGCCAGCGCACCGGCAAGCAAGGTTGCCTGCCGCACCGGATCGAGGTCCGGATCGGTGATGTGCCAGGGCCGGCGGTCATTAACCGGCACCCGGCCGAGGGCGAGGTGGCTCGAAAGCTTGTTGAACCGGTCGGTCGCGGCCCGGGACAGAATCCCGCGGTCGCCCCGCTGGATCGCCAGCGCCAGGCCTTCCGGGTCGTAGTCCTTCGGATCAAGGCCTTCGCGACCGACACTATTGATGTAGCCAAGCAGCTCCTGCGCGTCGCGAACATCCCACAGCGGGGGCGGTAGCACCGGAGCCACTGGGACAGGGGAAACTGCGGCCGGAGGTGTTGCCGGCGCCTGCGGCTGCTGGGGAACCGGACTTCCCGGAATTGCCTGCGCTGCGAGTGCCGCGGCCGGAACCAGGCCACTCGCCGCCGAAAGGACCAAAGAGCCGTAACGCGCCATCATCGGTCGAAATCCCTGTCCCACCCCGGCAAACCCGAGAAGCGGATCTGCCATGCCGTGCTGATGCAATACACAGGATGAATGCGCCATTCCAGCGGATCGAACGCAGGAGCCCATGTTCGTTGCCGCCAAGAAATCCTTAACGTCCGGTGGGTTAGAAAGCGCGGACGAGGATGGTGGATGCAATGGGTTTCAAACTCGACGGCGGAATGATCCCGCGTACCGTCAAGCGGATGTTCGACCAGCGGGTCGAAGCGCGCAGCGACGCCTTGCGCCAGTCCGCGGTGCTGTCGTTCCGGAGTGAGCCGCACATCGTTGAACTGGTCAACATGTCTCCTTCCGGAGCGATGATCCATTTCAACAAGACTCCCCGGATTGGGGAAAGCGTGACTCTGCAACTGGTTGATCGCAGACCCATTTCGGGGCATGTTCGGTGGGTTCGGGATGGCTGCGTCGGTATCAACTTCGTGACGCTCGGCTCCTGAGCCTCCTGGGGGGATTCTCGTGTTGATCAATGCCCGGATTGTCGCCGATCCCGCCGATGAACGGCGTGGAAGCCTGCGCGTGCCGGTCGATTTCGATGCCCAGGTTCGGGAACTCGGGAATCACGGGTCGGACGCCCGAATCCTCAACGTGTCGCAAACCGGCTTTATGGCCGAGACGGCTGCTGACCTGGATGTCGGCTCACGCGTGTGGCTGATCGTTCCGGGCCGGGGCCGAGCCAATGCGATCGTTCGCTGGACCTCTGCGGGCCGCCTTGGCGCCGAATTCGACAATCCAGCCGAAGTTTCAATTCTGAACAGTTTGTGAGGATTCTGGGCAACGCTGCGGCCGTTCGCTTCCATCCGTGAAACCTGATCTGATTTCGATAGTTAAGTCGTCGTAAGGATCAGGAGCGGTACCCATGCAATCTGTGCTCGACCGCAAGATGGCACATGACCCGGCAGGCCGGGGTTACCACGTCGTCTATCGCGACCACGAAGTGAACCACTGCCCGGGTTGCGGCCGGACACACTGGATCATCGGCCGGATTTCTGCGGAGTGTGCGTTCTGCGCGACCGCTTTGCCTTTGGCTGAAGCAAGCACTCGCTGCGCCTATGAAGCGCCGTTGATCATTCGGCATCGCCGATCGCTTGAGGGAGCCGCCTGGGCCGCTTGAGCGGGGTTCACGATCGACATTGCATAATTATGCAGGATTGTGCATACGTGTGAGATGAACACGCGTGTCGCCATCCTCGGAGCCTCCGGCTACGTCGGCGGGGAGTTACTCCGGCTGATCTCTGTGCATCCTGAGCTCGAATGCGGGGTCGCCTTTGCCTCGTCCAATGCGGGTCAGCCGATTGCGTCGGTCCATCCACACTTGTCCCTTGCTTATCCGGGAGCGACCTTTTCGTCGTGGGACGCCGGTCTGCTCGACGGTTGCAACCTGGTCTTCGCCGCCCTTCCTCACGGCGAGAGCCAGCGCATTGCTGACGACATCATCAGCCGCGACCTTCCTTTCGTCGATCTTGGCGCCGATTTCCGGCTCGACAGCGCCGAGGCGTACCACAGCTGGTATGGCGAGGAGCACGCTCGGCCGGAGCTGCTCGGCAGCTTTGTGTACGGCCTGCCTGAATTTGCGCGCGAATCGATTCGCAGCTCGCGGCGGGTGGCAGCGCCGGGCTGTTATCCAACCGCGGCGACCCTGGCGCTGCGGCCGCTGGCCGAGGCAGGACTGATCCAGAAAAGCGGGATCATCGTCGACGCCGCGTCGGGCGTTAGCGGGGCTGGACGGGCGGCCAGCCAAGCGACTCACTTCAACACGGTCGCGGAGAGCTTCCGGGCCTATGGGCTGGTGCGTCACCGGCACACGGCAGAGATGGAGATGATGCTCGGCAGCGAGGTTCTGTTCACTCCCCATTTGGCACCGATGAACCGGGGTATTCTGGCGACCTGCTACGCCCGTCCAGCGCGGGAAATGGTGGCTGACGAGCCGCTTGAGTTGCTGCGCCAGGCCTATGCGGACGAGCCATTCGTCCACGCCGGCGAGACGATCCCGGAAACCAAGTGGGTGCTCGGCTCGAACGCAGCGTTCGTCACCGCCCGCTATGACCCGCGGACCCAAACAGTGATCGCGGTCGCCGCCATCGACAATCTTGTGAAAGGTGCCGCCGGACAGATGATCCAGTGCGCCAACCTGATGCTCGGCATGGATGAGACCGCCGGGCTCAGTGCTATCGGGGTATATCCATGAGTATCACTGCCGCGGAAGGGTTCGTCGCAGCGGGCTGCCATGCCGGGATCAAGGCGGCCAAGCTCGACCTCGCCCTGGTCGCCACCGACGATGGGCGGCCGGTTCCCGCGGTTGCCGTCTTCACCACCAACAAATTCACCGCTCCGCCGGTCGATGCCAGCCGCGACCGGCTTCTGGCCAATGGCGGCAAGGCAGCGGGGGTGATCGTCAATTCCGGCAACGCCAACGCCGGGACAGGCACTGCGGGAAGAGCCGACGCCGAAGCGATGTGCACCGCCGCCGCCCAGGCGGTGGGCTGCGTCAGCGGCGACATGCTCGTCTGCTCGACCGGGCTCATCGGCTTTCCATTGCCGATGGACAAAATTCTCGATTCGACCCCCGTGCTGGCGGAGAGCCTCTCGCGCGATGGCGGAGCGGCGGCCGCGGAGGCAATCCTCACCACCGACACAAGGGCCAAGGAAGCGGTCGTCCGGACCGAGAGCTTTACCATCGGCGGAATGGCCAAGGGATGCGGCATGATCGCGCCGAACATGGCCACGATGCTCGCCTACATCACGACCGATGCAGATATCTCTGCGGAGGCGATGCAACCGATGCTCCGCCGCGCGGCAGATTCGACCTTCAACGTCCTCACCGTCGATGGGGCGACCTCGACCAACGACACGGTCATGCTGTTCGCCAGCGGTCGCCGCCCCGCGCCCGACCCGGAGCTGTTCGAGGAGGCGCTGACCGAGGTCTGCGAGGAATTGATGCTGCAGATGGCTCGGGATGCCGAAGGCGTGACCAAGGTCGCGATCATCCACTGCATCGGAGCCGCGACCGACCAGGACGCGCGCGCC
>CAMLKX010000069.1 GCA_946480515.1 uncultured Sphingomonadaceae bacterium
CCGCCCCGGAGCGCGGCGTGTGGTCCCACCACTGCACCGCGCGCCGGGGGAACGGGGTATCCGCGTCGCGTTCCGGTGTCCCGATGTCGTGCCCGGCCGAGAAATGCTTGCCTTCAGCACGGAGCAGGATGACCCGTACCGCCTCATCCTCCGCCGCACGCTCCCACGCCGCGTTCAGCTGATTAAGGAACGCCTCGTTCTGCGCGTTATGCCGGTCAGCACGGTTGAGCGTGATCGTCGCGATGCCTTCATCGACCGAATAGAGGATATAGTCTGCCATGAACGTCTCCAGTTCTGCCCTTGCGCCTTCGCACGGCAAAAGACACCCGCAATGATTGGCTTCCACGTGGTCGGAAGCGCCCGTTTCGCAAATTGACTCAAGCCAGCCTGCAATGGCGAAGCAGCCACGCGCCAACAAGGTGAAACAGTGATGAACCTCGAACTCGACGAACAGCAGGAAATGACCTTCTCGGCAGCGCTCCGGTTTTTCGAGCGCGAGGAGGTCATCCAGGCTGCCCGTAAGTTGGGCGCGAGAGCCGACTCAGGCCTGTGGCGCGACGCCGCCGAGATGGGCTTTGTGACGATGCGTGCTCCGGCCAAACAGGGCGGTTTGGAAGCTGGCCTGATCGACGCGGCCCTGGTTTGCGAGGCAGCTGGTCGCGGGATCGCGCCGATCCCGATTGCCGACGGGATTGCGGCGTGCAGCCTGTTGGGCAGGATCGAGGGCGAGGCCGCCACCGCGCTGCTCGAACGAGCTCAGAGCGTTCCCATTGGATTCGACGCGCAGCCGGACGGCATTCAACTGACGCTACAGGACGGGACGCTGCTCTCCCTGAATGGCGAGAACGCGCCGGTAATGATTGCTTCGGGCAATCAGGTCCGTGAGCTGTTCGATGCGGCGCTGATCGAACGTACGCTTCTGCGCACGGCATGGCTCGTCGGCGCGAGCCTTCGCGCGATCGACATTGCCTCGGCCTATGCCACCGAGCGCGAGCAGTTCGGCCAGCCCATCGGGGCATTTCAAGGGGTCGCATTTCCGCTTGCCGATTCAGTCACCGATCTGGAAGGCGGCAAGCTGCTGCTGTGGCGCACGATCTGGGGAATTGCCGAACGCCAGGACGAGGCAGGCGCGCTTGTCGCCATGACCCACTGGTGGATCGCGCAAAGTGCACGAACGGCGGTGCAACGCGCTCTGCGCACCTTCGGCGGCTATGGCTTATCGGTCGAGTATGACATCCATCTTTATTTCCTGGCGATCAACCGTCTCGCCTTGGCTGACGGCGATCCCACGCGCAGCCTGGCAATTGCAGGCGACAGGCTCTGGTCGGACGTTCGCACTCCACTCCCCGACGTTGGCCCTACGGGCATCGAAATGGGCTTGGGAGTAGCGGCGGAGGCCTTCGCTGAAGAGGTCCGCCAGTTCCTCGACGCGGAGATGACTCCGGGCCTTCACGCACGCGCCAAGGCGTCAACGGACGGACATCTGCCGGATCTTCATCGCAGGCTTGCCGCTGTCGGGCTGGCCTATCCCGACTGGCCGAGCGAATGGGGAGGCCAGGGGCGCTCGCCGATGGAGGTCACGGCGCTCGGCCGCGTGTTCGAAGAGTTCGGGATATCGCGCGTACCGATCGGCTGCACGAACATGGGCGCGCGCATGACCATGAAGTTCGGATCCCCCGAACTCAAGGCAGAGGTGTTGCCGAAACTGGCCGACGGCACGGCACTCGCCTGCCTTGGCTTCACGGAACCTCATTCGGGATCGGACATGTATGCAGCTCGGACCCGCGCCGTCCGGGACGGAGACGATTGGTTGATCACCGGACAGAAGATGTTCACCACCGGCGCTCACATCTCGGATTATATTCTGATGCTGGCGCGCACCGATCCGGACGCTCCCAAGCACCGCGGAATCACGATCTTCTTCTTCCCGATGGACTTGCCCGGCATCACCATCCAGCCGGTTGAGACCCTGCAGGACGAACGCACGAACATCACCTTCTACGACGCGGTGAGAGTCCCTGACCGCTACCGGCTGGGTGAGGTGAACGGCGGGTTGAAGGTTATGGCCGCGGCGATGGAAATCGAGCACGGCGGCGAGGGCTACCACATCCACCACCACAGCCTGGTGAGATCGGCGATGGCGTGGGCCAATGCCTCCGATGCAAGCGGAAAGCGCCCAATCGACGATGGCGGAGTCCGTGCGCGTTTAGCGGCCGTTCGGACCCACCTTGAGATTGCCGACCTGCTCTGCCGCCGGGTAACCTGGGCAAGCGAGAATGGAAAAATGGACCGCACGACTGGCCCAATGTCAAAGATGTTCGCGACGGACATCTACATGGCCGATGCTGCAGATTTGGTGGCGCTCACCGCCCCTGACTGCCTCCACCATTCAACCCCGCCGCTTGCCGCGATTGAGGAGGCCTATCGCCAGTCCATCGGCCAGACGATTTATGGCGGTACGAGCGAGGTGCATCGCGGCATCATCGCGCAACATCGGCTCGGCCTGCCCCGCGCCTGAACGGCAGAGCAGTAGAGGGCGGAAATGCGTCCCTACCTACCCCGGCTTCCGCATAGGCGGAAACTTCTTTCGCTGCGTTGATCCGGCGCTCCCGCCGCTATCCTGTGCAGTGTGCCATCGACGCAAGCCGAAGAAGCTGACGCGATCGCCACTGAAGGAACGAGAGCGATGTCCGAGCTTGGTTCCGTGCCCGCTCCCTCTCCTACGGGACGTGCCGGACATGATTTAGCCCGAGGCTCCTCGATCATGTCGTCGAGGAGGCGGATGATCATGCTCCTGTTCCTCGCCTTCATCTACAGCCTAAACTATCTTGACCGCCAAATTGTCGTCATCCTCCAAGAGCCGATCAAAGCCGACTTCCACCTCGCGGATTGGGAACTCGGATTGATGACCGGCGGAGCATTCGGTCTGTTCTACACGGCCATGGGTATTCCCATCGCTCACGTAGTCGATCGCGGCGTCAATCGTGTCCGCCTGATCGCCATGTTCACTGCCGCGTGGAGCATCATGACCGCGATCTGCGGCCTCACCCGCAATTTCGGCCAGTTCTTCGTCGCCCGGATGGGCGTCGGCCTGGCTGAAGCCGGCTTTGCCCCTGCCGCGCATTCGCTGATCTCGGACCTTTTTCCGCTTCGCGAGCGCTCTGCTGCAGCTGGCATCTTTGCCCTTGGCGTGCCGGCCGGCATCATGTCCGGCCTGGCACTTGGCGGAGTGGTCGCGCAGCTCACTGACTGGCGTACCGCGCTCCTGATCGCGGGCGTTCCCGGAATTCTTGCTGCGATCATCTTCCCGCTTGTGGCCCGAGAGCCCAAACGCGGCGGATCCGAACCAGCGGGACACACCGACCAGGCAAGCGAACCACCAGTCAGCTTTGTGGAGGGATTGCGTATCCTCGCGCGCCACCGAGCACTTGTTTTTATTATCGCCGGCAGCGCCGCCATTTCGCTGGCGCAGTCCGGCATCACCGCCTGGCTGCCCTCGTTCCTGATCCGGACCCACGGCATGACATTGGCGGAAGTAGGCATCAGCCTTGGCCTGCTGACCGGCCTATGTGGTGGCTTCGGAACTTGGCTGGGCGGCTGGCAAGGGAGTCGACTTGGCGGCGGAGGAATGCAGACCATGCTGTGGCTGCCCATTGCCGGCGTTTTACTCTGCGCGCCGCTCTATATCGGGGCGCTTAGCCTGGGGAGCGGTCAGAGCGCCATGTGGATGCTGATCCTGCCGACGATCCTAGGCGCATTGTGGGTCGCTCCGTCGATCGCGCTGACACAGAGCCTCGCGCCAGTCACCTTGCGGGCCAGGGTAAGCGCAATTTATATCGTGTCCGCGAACCTGATCGGGGTGTCCTTGGGACCCCTCGCCGCCGGAGCACTGAGTGACTGGTTCGCATCACTGAACGACGGTGATCCCGCGGCTGGACTCCGCCAGGCGCTCATGTGCCTCACACTCTTCTTCCCGATCGGCGCTGCGCTCTGGTTTGTTGCGGGACAAGCTCTCCGACACGAAGCTGGCGGCCGCCGGACACCATCAATCATCACTGGTTTCTCAATGAACAGGGCAAATGAAGTTAACTGGTGAGAGTGCGCGTGAGACATTCGAGATTTTAAAGGGGGAGTTTTGCAATGATGCGATCAATCAAGGGTGGCGTTCTGTTCCACACCACAGCAATCACAGCGTTCTGGATTTCCAGCGCGGCACAGGCTCAAACTGAAGTCCAAGCCCAACCTCAACCGGCCCCGGCACCCACCGAACAAGCGACTTCGTCGAATGACGAAATCATTGTCACCGCTCAGCGCCGGGAGGAACGCGCGCAGGACGTGCCCATTGTCATTACGGCGTTTTCTGCGGAGCGGATCCAGCAGCAGGGAATCACGGAACCCCAAGACCTGCAGGGGACTGTTCCGTCGCTGATTGTCGGCACCAACGGAGTCCCCTCGCGGGAATCGCAAAGCCCCGCAGCAAGGCGGCCCCGGCAATTTCGTCGACCTGGAAAATGTTCAGGTTCTGAACGGTCCGCAAGGCACGCTGTTCGGACGCAACACGACTGGCGGCGCGGTCCTGCTCGTTCCCAAGAAGCCGACGAATAACTTCGAAGGTTATATTCAAGGGAAGCTCGGCAATTACGACAACAAGGAACTGGAAGGCGCGATCAACGTGCCGATCGTCAATGACAAGGTCCTGCTGCGCGCCGTGGGTGCCTATCAGGACCGCGACGGCTACACGCGCGATGTCGTGTGGGATACCGACCGCGACGATATGCACTGGTATTCGGGCCGCATCGGATTGACCCTGAAGCCGACCGACAACTTCGAGAACTATACCATGGTCTATGGGGCGAAATCCCGGAACCATGGGACGGGCATCGTCAACACGCACCTCAACATCGACAAGATGGCTGACACCTCTGTTGCCGGATTTCCATTCTGTATCGAAGGTCCCTCGGTTCCCTTTGCCGCGTCTTGCGACGTGTACAGGGCAGCACTCGAGGACGCGGATGACCGAGGTCCGCGCAAGACCGCTCACGGCCTGAATTCCTTCCAGCGGACCAAGACCTGGGGGATCAGCAATACATCGACGCTGGAGCTCAACGATCAGCTCACGCTCCGCAACATCATCGGTTATCAACGCTTCAAGACGACATACAGCATCGACAGCGACGCAACGATTTTCCAATTCGATGACGGAGATACCAGAGACTATCCGGAACCCGGGGAAGTCACGTTGCCGGGTGACGGAACCCCGGTTATTTATGCGAATGCCTCGCCGACCCGGCTGCCGCGTGACCATCTGAAAGTCTTCACCGAGGAACTACAGCTTCAGGGCGACCTGCTCGACGGGCTTCTGACGTTCACGACCGGCGCGTTTTATTACGATCAGAAACCGGCCGGGACTCAGGGCGCAGGCGCCACGGGCTTTTGTCCCGCGGCCCTTACCGGAGACCCATTTGGAACTACAATATGTGGTCCGTACGACATCAGGTACGCGATCAGAAATAAGTCGAAAGCGTTGTACGCGCAGTCAACGCTCGATCTTGGGTTGGTCTCACCAGCATTGCAGGATCTGAAAGTCACTGGCGGTCTGCGCTACACCTGGGATGAGGTGAGCGGCACCGCCAATCTGTACCAGAGCTTCGGCTCCAACCTCTTCCTCTGCTTCGTCGACTTCTCGTTTCCGAGCGAAGCTGAGGATTGCCAATTCAAGACAAGCCTCAAGACCAAAGAGCCAACCTGGAATATTGGCGTTGATTACCGCTTCTCGCCGGCGCTGCTGGTCTATGGAAAAATCAGCCGCGGCTACAAGGCTGGCGGTATCAATGCCAATGCCGTCAGGCCCGACACTCAGACATTCCTGCCGGAATTCGTCACTTCCTATGAAGCGGGATTTAAGTCGGATTTGCGCTTGGGTGGCATGCCGCTTCGGCTCAACGCTGCCTATTATTATCTCAACTACAAGGGCATTCAGCGGGCCACCGGCGACTTCAATCCTGACACGGGAGCAGCGGGTGCGCGCATCATCAACGCGGATGCAACCGTTCAGGGGATCGAGTTGGAAGCGTCCTTACGGCCGTTCAGAGGGGTCGAGATCGGCGGTACCTTCAGCCATACTGATGCTGATTATAAAAAATACGATTTTGTCGCCACCGGGGAGGTTGATGAGGATTGCACCGGCACCTCAGTAGACCCTGAAGAGACAGTCGAACTGTCCTGCATCCCGTTCCAATATGTTTCGCCCTATATCTTCAGCGTTCATGTGTCGGCGGAGCATCCACTGGAAAACAACCTCGGCACGCTCGCCATGTTCGCGAATTATGCGTACCAGGCAGCGCAGCACACGGCCGGCACACGCCTCGGAAAATTCGAGCCGGGCGAACGGCTTGAAGCTTTCGGAACGTTGAACGCGTCACTTGACTGGAGGAATATCGCGGGCAGCGGCGTGGACTTCGGCTTCTACGCAACCAACCTCACGAACAAGCTCTATCGCGTGAGCAACAGCAACACCTACACTGGCCAGTTTTTCACAGCCACATTGTATGGCGAACCGCGGATGTATGGCGCACGACTGCGTTATAACTTCGGCGAATGATGGGTAATGCCTAACGGAAGGGCACAGGATCCGTGCAGCGAAATGCACCGCACGGATTAAGGAAAGGGGGAGGACAGGCATTCCTGTCCTCCCCCACCCCCCGCGAAGTCACATCAAATCTGATCGGGACTTTCCGCACCGCGGACGGAGACCCGGCAGAGGAGCGGCTAACCTCTAATAGTTGACCCGCGTGAACATCGATCCGTCGATCACCAGATTGGCACCTGTGGTGAAGCTTGACCGCGGGCTCGACAGGAAGAGCGCCGCCGCCGCAATCTCATCGGGCACACCCAACCGGCCGGTCGGGTTCAACGCCAGCATTCGCTCATAGAAATCCGGGTTGTCCGCACGTAACCGGCCCACGCTGCCGTCCTCTTCGTAGATGACGCCCGGACTGATCGAATTGAAACGCACCTTCTTCGCGGCGTACTGATAAGCAAAACCCTTCGTCAGATTGGCCAGA
The DNA here is from genome assembly GCA_946480515.1 of uncultured Sphingomonadaceae bacterium. The sequence continues at coordinate 7,065 of CAMLKX010000069.1, forward strand.
GCAGCCTTCATTGCGGAATAAGCGTCGGGACCGCCGACCTGCGTTGCGGCCATCGAAGAAAGCGTCAGAAAGGATGCGTCGCCATGTGCTGCGGCAGCATCCTCGAGATAGGGGATGACCGCGCTCGAAGCGTGAATGGCACCCAGAACATCGGTCTCGAACGCCAGCCGCCATTGGGCTTCGGTGTTGCCGTGCACGATACTGCTCGCGTTGGCGATAAACATGTCGATCCCGCCCAGGGCATGCGCCGCCTCATGGATGAATTCCTTCAGCGCTTCGCCGTCAGCAATATCGAATGCGGCCCCAAACGCCTTGATCTCATGCTTCCTCAGGGCCTCCACGCGAACCGCCACGCGATCACTGTCGCGAGCGCAGATCGCGACGTTGGCGCCCTCTGCAGCGAACATCTCAGCTATCGCCCGCCCGATGCCGCGAGTTCCACCAGTAACGACAACACCTTTGCCCTTGAGGCGCAAATCCATAATCTCTCCTCGGGTGAGACAGTCGATGGCGCTGCTCTGTCCGCATTATGTTGACAGAGGCCAACAATCCACTCAAGATCAAATAGAGTCGATTACCCGCTAGAGGGCGGCGCGATAGAAGAGCCCGGGCATGAAGGTGCAACATCTTCCGAACACCGCCACCGTCGCAGAAGCGACTGAGGCTGTTCGTGAGCACGGCCATGTGGTTATCGATGCCCTGGCCCCTGTCTCCGTGATGGACCAGGTGCTGGCGGATTTGCTGCCATTCATCGGGAACGCTCCGTCCAGCGAGGAGTGGGGTGGAGATTCAGCTCAACGTGTCGGCAATCTGATCGCCCATTCCCCGGTCGGGCGCGATCTGGTCATGAACCCGCTAGTGCTGGGCGTGGTGAAGAATATTCTTGATCACGCGTCGACGTTTCAGCTCTGCACGACAGAGATGATCTCTCTGAATCCCGGTGCGCCGGCGCAAATCATCCACACGGATGAGTTGCTTTACGATGACTTTGTTTTCCCGGATGATTGCACCGCCTGTTGCAACACCTTGTGGGCGGTCACCGAATTTACCGACGAAAATGGCGCCACTCGCATTGTCCCTGAAAGTCACGCTCGTCCACCCGCCGAATGCACGATGGATGACACGCTGCCCGTCGAGATGGACCGCGGATCCGTGCTGATCTTCTCTGGCAAGCTTTGGCACGCGGGTGGGGCCAATCGGTCGAACGGTGTCCGGCGCGCGCAGGCGATCAACTATTCCCTCGGCTGGCTGCGGCAAGGGGAGAACCAGTATCTCGCCTGCCCGCCGGAAATTGCGCGGACCTTGCCTGAAGAGCTATTGAAGCTGATGGGATATCAGGTGGGGCCTAAATATGGTTATGGCCATGTCGGCGCGCAGGCCGATCCACTGGAAGCACTCTTGATGGCGTAAGCCTCGTACCCGCAACACGCCGGTTCGCAAGACCGCAACGAATAAAGAGCAACCTGAAGTACTCAAAGGAAGTTAGTTATGAACGCTCATTCTTTCCTACGGCCCATCGCTGAGCCTCAGCTTCTTGAAAACGCGTTCACGGAGGATCAGCGCCAGCGGCTGTTCGACGTCATGCGCCAGAAGGGACCATGGCAAACCATCCTGACGCAGGAATTCAACTCGCCCGAGGAAGTGATCGCCACCACCTCCGGAGCGCTGCCCGAGGGCTTCGTGCCGACCTGGGACATGTTCCTGAGCCCCGTCTTCCGGGCAACACTGGGCCGTGGCTACGCCGCCCTTTACCCGGAAATTGAGGATTGCTTCTACCACTCCAAGTTCCTCGATCTGGTCCGCGGCTACTGGAACGCCCAATATGCCGCGCCGAACCTGATGCTCTGCAATATTCAGGGGCCGTCCTCCACCGGCGGTGCGCCACACGTCGATGGCGCGGATTTCCGCGGAAT
>CAMLKX010000070.1 GCA_946480515.1 uncultured Sphingomonadaceae bacterium
CCTTACACCTCCTCGTTCCACACCCGTTTCCCGGATTATGTCGCGATGCGGACCGGACTGCCTACGGGATTGCTATGGTCGGTCATGCGCCGGTTCCACGGGCCCGCAGCGCGAACCTTTGCTGTTACCCCCTCGCTCGCCGCTGAGCTTGAGGGGCGCGGCATCACGCGAACGCATCACTGGCCGCTGGGGGTCGACCTATCGCAATTCACTCCAGATGCGCCGCTCCATCCGCGCCTCGCGAAATTGCCGCGCCCGATACTGCTGAACGTCGGCCGGGTCGCGCCTGAGAAGAATCTGGAAGCCTTTCTAGACCTCCGATCGGCTGGATCGAAGGTCGTGGTCGGGGACGGACCAGCGCTTGAGCGCCTTCGCGCGCGCTATCCTGATGCTTATTTCCTCGGCTCTCTCCACGGTTTGGAACTGGCATCCATCTATGCCACCGCAGACCTTTTCGTATTTCCCAGTCGTACCGACACATTTGGCTTGGTGAATATCGAAGCGCTCGCCAGTGGTCTTCCGGTCGCGGCATTCCCGGTCCCTGGTCCAGTCGACATCCTCGGGTCCCATGGATTTGGCTTCCATGGCCTCGGAGCGAGAATTGGTGCTGTTGACGAAGAGTTGCAGGAGGCGGTCGACATTGCTCTCACTGCCGACCGCCGGGCATGCATTGCGGAGGCGGCCAACTATGATTGGGCTCGGTGTACCGACCGCTTCATCGCCGGTCTGGAGCCGTGGCCCGAACGGTTGGGTTCTGGAGCGATTTCGTCAGGTAAGTAGAGACTAACGTTTGACCGTGGACGCAGCGTTCCGCCTTGCCTAAGCGGATCGCCATGCCGTCCACCCAGCTCCGCCACGATCATGTGCTGCGTGGGATCATGCTGCGGATCCTGGCGATGCTGTCCTTCGCGACCATGGCGGCCCTGCTCAAGTTCGCGGCCGAGCGCGGCGTGTCAGCGCCGGAAATGATCTTCTATCGCGCTGCGCTCGGCTTTCCGGTCATCTTCCTCTGGGTGCTGTCCGGACCCGGCATGTCCTCACTGAGGACGAAGCGCCCCCGCGCTCATCTCTGGCGGAGCATCATCGGCCTGGCTTCGATGCTGCTGACGTTTGAAGCTCTGGTTCTCCTGCCGCTCGCTGAAGCAACTACGCTCAACTTCACCGCGCCGGTGTTCGCAACCATCCTGTCATGGCTTGTGCTGCGCGAGGCTGTCGGCTGGCATCGCTGGGCCGCGGTGGGGGTCGGCTTTCTTGGTGTGCTCATTGTTCTTCGTCCGGGCCACTCGGTCGAATCCCTGCCGCTCATCGGGGTTGTGATCGCCCTGATGGCGGCGTTCGGGCAGGCCGGAGTGGCGATCACCCTGCGGCAGCTTGGCGATAGCGAGCATGTCGCCGCGACGGTGTTCTGGTTCACGGTGGCAGGGACGCTGGTTGGACTAGTGCTGCTGGTCTTCTTCGGGAAGACGCATGACGCAGTGACCTATGCTCTGTTGTTCGCGGCGGCGACGTTCGGGACAGTTGCGCAATTTTTCATGACGGGCTCGCTGCGCCATGCTCCGGTCTCGGTGGTGATGCCGTTCGATTATCTCCAGCTGTTCGCCGCGATGCTGTTCGGCTGGCTGATGTTCAGTACGGTGCCGACGCTTTCGACTCTCGCAGGCGCTGCGCTGATCATCGGCAGCGGCCTGTATACAGTCGTCCGGGAGCGTCAGCGGCACTTGCCGCGCGCCGGATCGGTCACGCCCGGCGTGGGCGGGCAGTCCTGATTCGCCAGGAATCTCCGGGTTCGAGCTTGAGCCCAGCGAGCGTTGCAGCACGTCCTGAATGAAGAGCGTTCATGGCCCGCACGAGGTCTGGTCCGCGCGGGGCCTCCTTGCCAGCGCGCTCGAATGCAGTGAGGAGCAGCCGTCGCTGCAGCTCGCGCGGCAGGTCGCCGCAGCGAAGGAGCAGCGAATCCTCTTCCTGAATTAGGCGCTCCTCGACGATTCCGTGGAGCACCCAGTCGAGTGCGTCCTCAGCATCAGCCAGGTTCTGCGCGCTTGACGCTACCCGCACCGGATCGATCAGCGCGGGGGCATGGTTGAGCCATTCGCGGATTATCGTCCGGTCATGCCGCGGATCGCTGTTGGCTGGGTCGTCCACCGGAACGATCCCCGACCGATTGCAAATTGCCTGCAATTCGGAGTGCCGCCACGCGAGCAAAGGCCGGATCAGTCGAACGTTGTGCCCGCCTAGGAGGCGGCTGGCCCTAGCGCTGGCAAGTCCTGCAAGTCCGGCTCCACGGGCGAGGCGCATCAGTAGCGTCTCGGCCTGGTCGTCGGCGTGGTGAGCCGTCGCGACCGCGGCGAGGTTGCGCGCGACTGCCCAGCGTTCCAGCAGATCATAGCGAACCGCTCTTGCTTGCGCCTGCAGGTTGGACGTTGGCGGAGCGTCCCAATTGGCGGTCAGCACCTCATGACGGATGCCCAGCTCAGCGCAAATCCCCGCGACCCGCAGCGCCTCCTCCCCGCTGTCATGACGAAGACCATGATCGACAGTCGCGGCTTCGAACCGGTCCGGGGCCGTGTGTGCAGCCAGCAAGAGCAGCGCGAGACTGTCTGGTCCGCCGGATACGGCGATACCAACACGGTCTTCGTTCGAGATGAGTGCCGCAAGATTGGCGGCGAAGCGCGTGACGAGCGATTGGTCCAGGGTTCCGGACCCGCGTTGCTCCGCGGAGGAGCCGAGCGCGCCCTCGTCGGAGGTTACTTGCAACCTGCCTTGGCGCGCGCCGGGGCGAGCATTTCCCGCAGGGCCGGACGCATTGAGGCACCGTAGACCTCGCGCAATTCGTCATAGGCTTTGCAAGCCTGGCCAGGCTGTTTCAGCGCAACCAGCGCCTCGCCCAGATAGAACAGACTGTCCGCTGCCCGCTCCCCCCGAGGGTCATTGCGATAGTTGGCGAGGAGTGCTTCGGCCGCGGCGCGCGGCTGTCCGCTGTCGAGCAGTGCACGGCCGGTGAGATTATTGGCCCAACTCACCCGGCGGTGGCCGGGAAAGGAGGAAGCCATCGCCCGCAGAGAGGTAATGGCCTCATTGTAGCGCTTCCCCATCCACAGCTGATAGCCTTGGTCATAGGCCTGTTCGCCGGCGTCGCCGGACGTGGACGCCGCTGGAAGCGGCTTGGGAGCGCTCGAATTCTCGAACTTTGGCCGCGATGGTACGGGTGCGTTCTCGCTGCTCGTGTCGGGCTCAGCTGCGGGGGTTGGTCCAACGCTGCCCCCGGCATCGGGAGTTCCGGTCTCGATTGCGCGGAATCGCCGGTCCTGATCTGCCCGCATCCGGGCAAGCTCCGCTTCCATGACGGTGACCCGGTTCCCACTTTCCTCTGATTGCCGGGTCAGGTCGGCCATCTGCCGTTCGATCGAGTCGAGGCGCGAGCTCAACTGGCCGAAGGATGACTGAGTGACTGCGGGATCGTCGACGAACCCGGCAGTGTCCGCAGGCTGGCCCTTGGGATAGATTCGCCGCTGAAGTTGGCGAACTTGCCGCTCGAGGCGCTGGATCCGCTCTTCGGGACTGACCTGACGTTGAGCGACGGCGGGGGTGAGAGCGGTTGCAGCAAGGGCAAGAATGAGAAGGACGCGCATTTTCGATTAACCTGCCATCAAGTGAGTTGATGGTGCCGCTGTGCTCTTCAGGGCCTGTCGCGGATGTGAATTCATCGAGCCGGTTGTGAGGCCGCCGGAGAGGCTCCGGGGGCCGGTGTCGAGCGCATGAGGTCCGCCGCTCGAAGGCTCACTCCGGAAACTTTCTGCCCTGCCGGTCCGATTGCGGGCGCATCCGCGGTCCCCACCGCAATCCGCAGCGCCTCGGGCCGACCGGTCTCCAGCATCGGCGCGGTGGCGCTGGCTGGAACCTCGTAGCTCTGACCGGCCGCGAGTTCCGCCTGGAACAATTGCTGTCCGCCGTCGGTCACCCGAACCCAAGCGGGCTCATTCGCGGTCACCACCACTGGCCCGCTCGGGGCAGGCGCGAGAACGGGCGTTGCGGGTTTTGGTGAGGTCGGCGGTGCAACCGTGTTGGTGATCGGGGCCTCCGCAGCGGGCTCTTCATCTGGCGAGACGGACTGCTCGCGAAGGAACAGGAATGCGCCGATGACCAGGATCATCGCGATCCCGGCAATCACCAGCAGCGAATAGGGCGGAACGCGCTTGGGATCGGCGGTCTCATATTCTTCGACCACGCTCTGGCTTGCGCGAGTCCCGCCCATCTCCTCGCGCAATTGATCGCCGATTTCGGCTCGGTCGAGTCCAACCGCTGAGGCATAGGATTTGGCGAATCCAATCGCATAGGTCGGCGCGGGCATGAGGTCCCAAGCGCCCGTCTCCATGCTTTCAAGATGGCGCTTCGGGATTCGGGTGCGCGCCGCCACTTCGTCGAGTGACAGTCCCTGGGCTTCCCGCGCCGTGCGCAGTCGGACCCCGACAGCGCTCTCGGTCACAGTCTCGGCTTCGTCGTCGCCCATCCGTTTCCCCAACCCAACCGCGACTTACTGTCCTCAGCCAGGACAGGCCTGTCAATGACGGCTAACCAACTATGACCCTGTTTTTGCGAGCCCAATCGGAAAGGGTTCTTCGCATGTCCGCTGGCGGCTTGGCGAGCAGTTGATTCATTCGGGTCCGGATCTTTCCCGCATCGAGCGACCGGATCATCGCTTTGACCGGTCCGACTGCCGCGGGGGTGATCGAGAAATTGTCCAGTCCAATGCCGATCAATGCCATCGCTTCCAGCGGCCGGCCACCCATTTCGCCGCACACTCGAGTCGGCACTCCTGCGGCAGCTGCCGCAGCGGTGACGCGGCGCAGGAAGCGCAGAATGGCAGGGCTCAGCCAGTCATAGCGTTCGGCCAGCCGTGGCTCCCCGCGGTCGGCGGCGAACAGGAACTGGGTGAGGTCGTTGGTGCCGATCGACAGGAAGTCGATCCGGGGCAGCAGCAGGTCGAGCGTTTCCGCCAGGCTCGGCACTTCGAGCATTGCCCCGAACTCGATGCGCGTGGGCACCGGACGCCTGGCCTTGATCGCCCATTCCAGCTGCTCTTCGACCAGCTTGCGTGCGTCATCATATTCCCAAGGCTCGGAGATCATCGGGAACATCAGCCGCAGCACGCGGCCGTTGGATGCCTCGATCAGTGCTCGGGCTTGCGCCTTCATCAGGGCGGTGCGTTCCAGCGACAGGCGGACGGCGCGCCAGCCCATCGCCGGATTTTCGCTCTGGTCCTTCTCGTCCGAGAGATAGGGAAGAGCCTTGTCCCCGCCGATGTCGACGGTGCGGAAGATAACCGGCTTGTCGCCCGCCTGGTCGAGCACGCTGCGGTACAGCTTCTGCTGGCTTTCTCGGCCGGGCAGGGTCGAGGACACCAGGAACTGAAACTCGGTGCGGAACAATCCAATCCCGTCGGCGCCGGTCTGGTCGATCAGAACCGCATCTTCGGCGAGCCCGGCATTGATCATCAGCGTTGTCTGGAGACCGTCGCGGGTGACCGATGGCTGATGGCGGATGGACGCGAACTCGGCGCGCCGGCGCTGGCTCATCGCCATCCGGGCATCGAAGTTGTTGATTACGGCGGTGGTCGGGCGGACGACGATGCTGCCCTGGTCGCCATTGACCAGGATCGTGTCGCCATCGGCCGCGACATGGCGAATGTCTGGAACACGGCCGATCATCGGCACGCCCATGGCCCGCGCGACGATCGTGACGTGGGCGGTCAGCGACCCCTCTTCGAGGATGACGGCCTTCAAGCGCCGGCGGTCATATTCGAGCAGCTCTGCCGGACCCAGGTTGCGGGCAATCAAAATGGCGTCGCGGGTCAGGCCGGTCTGCGCCGCGGTGCCCATCCGCCCCGAGACGATCCGCAGCAGACGGTTGGACAGGTCTTCAAGGTCGTGCATCCGTTCCTTGAGCAGCGGATCGTCGATGTCGTGCATCCGCGCCCGCATGCGCTGCTGTACGCGCTCGATCGCCGCCTCGGCGGTCAGGCCGCTGTCGATCGCCTGATTGATCCGGCGCACCCAACCCTCGTCGTAGGCGAACATCTTGTAGGTCTCGAGAATCTCCTCATGCTCGCCTGCGGTGCCGAATTCCGCCTCGCGGGTCATGGTCTCGATCTGCTCGCGCATCCTCCGGAAGGCCGCGATCACGCGCGCCCGCTCAGCCTCCGGATCATCGGCGACAGTATGCTCGATCTGCACCTTGGGTTGGTGGAACACGGCGGTGCCCCGCGCCATGCCCGCGACCAGCTTCAGCCCGGCAAGCCGAACCGTGCCGCCGCCTTGGGCGACACGTCCCTGGCTCCCGTCGACAAGCTGAGCGTTGGCGATGAGCTCGCTGATGACCATCGCCACCGTCTGAAGCGCCTCGATCTCCTCGTCCGCGTAACGGCGCGCCTCCGCGTGCTGCACGGCAAGAACGCCGATCACTTCCTCGCGGCGGATCACCGGGACGCCGGCGAAGCTGTGGAAGCGTTCTTCTCCCGTCTCCGGCCGGTAGGCGAAGGCGGGATGCTCCGCTGCTTCGTCGAGATTGAGGATGCGCCCTTCGTCAGCGATTGTGCCGACCAGGCCCTCGCTCATCCGCAGGCGGGTGACATGGACTGCCTCCTTGCGCAGCCCGTGGGTAGCGAACAGTTCGAGCATGCCGTTGCGGCGCAGGTAGATCGAGCAGACCTCGCTGCGCATCGCTTCGGCGATGATGTCGACGACGCGGTCGAGCTTGGCCTGTGCGCTGCCGCGCCGAGCCATGACGGCGTGAAGCCCAGTGAGGATTTCCCGCGCGGAATTGACCGAAGTCGCCATGACCAACCGCTAACAGATGCGGACGGACCGCGGCAATCTCTTGGATTAGGAGCGGCTCTCCAGAGCGGCTGCGGCTTCGCCGACCAACTCGTCTATGATTGCTGCGACCGTTTCCTCGCGAGTGACCATCCCGACCGATTGGCCGGCCATGACGGAACCGGATTCGACATCCCCGTCGATCACCGCGCGGCGCAGCGCTCCTGCCCAGTAATGCTCGATTTGCAACTGCGCTTCCGCCATTTCGACCTTACCGCTGTCGAGCAGCTGCGCGACTTCCCGCTGCTTGGCGGCGAACGCCTCCATCTCGCGATTCTTCAGCGCTCTTACCGGAATGACCGGAAGGCGCGGATCAATCTGGACGCTGGGAATCGCGTCGCGTGCCGAAGCGCGGATGAACGCCTTCTTGAAGTTGGGATGGGCGATCGACTCGTGCGCGCAGACAAACCGAGTACCGAGCTGCACTCCGACCGCGCCCATCTCAAGATAGGCTGCGACGGCTTCACCGCGGCCGATCCCGCCGGCGACGAACACTGGCAGGTTGGAGGCGACATGGGGCAGGATCTCCTGCGCCAGGACCGAGGTCGACACCGGACCGATATGGCCGCCGGCCTCCATCCCTTCGATGACGAGCGCGTCGACGCCAGAGCGCATCAGCTTCTTGGCCAGCGCAAGCGCTGGAGCAAAGGCGACCAGCTTGGCGCCGCTCGCCTTGATCTTGTCGATCGCGCCGCCCGGCGGAAGACCACCGGCAAGAACGACATGACTGACGCCATGCGTCGCGCAGACGTCGATCAGCTCACTGAGCTGCGGATGCATGGTGATGAGGTTGACGCCGAACGGCCGGCTGGTGCGGGCCTTCGTCTCGGCGATTTCCGTGTCGAGCAATTGCGGAGTCATCGCTCCGCACGCGATCACGCCGAACCCGCCCGCGTTGGAGATAGCGGAAACGAGGTTGCGCTCCGAGACCCAGCTCATGGCGCCACCAAGGATTGCCACTTCGCAACCGAGGAAGTCGGTGCCGCGCCGCATCAGCTCGGCGAGGCGAAGCGCGCCGGCGCCGGGACGAACGCTCCTGGCTTCGGTGATCAGGCCTTCGCCGCTCACGCAGTCGCGCTCGCCGCCTCGGCGCTGCGGGCCGGCGTGTCGAGGCCGAAGGCGGTGTGGAGCACGCGCACGGCCATCTCCATCTGGTCCTCGGTCATCAGCGCGCTAACCTTGATCTCGCTTGCGGACACCGCGATCAGGTTGATCCGCGCTTCGGCAAGCGCCTTGAACATGGTCGCGGCCAACTCCGGGTTCGAGCGGATTCCGACGCCGACGATGCTGACCTTGGCGACCTCGCTGTTGTGCCACATCTCACCAAAACCGATCGTGTCGCGATTTTCTTCGATCACCGACATCGCCTGGTGGAGCGATGCGCGCGGGACGGTGAAGGTGAGGTCGCTTTGTTCGCCCTCGCGGCTGGCGGCCTGAACGATCATGTCGACCGCGATCCCTGCCTTGGCCAGCGGGTTGAGAACCGCTGCCACAATCCCGGCGCGATCTGCCAGGCGGGTCAGGGTGATGCGGGATTCATTGCGGTCGGTCGCGATCCCCGCGATGGTGTTGCGTTCCATGTCGTCTCCTGAAAGCTCGGCGACAATTTCAGTGCCCGGTAGGTTCTCGAAGGCCGAAAGGACGCGCAGCGGCAGATTCTCGCGCATCGCCAGCCCGACCGAGCGGACCTGAAGCACCTTCGATCCGACACCGGCGAGTTCGAGCATTTCCTCGAACGTGATCTTGGTCAGCTTGCGCGCCTGCGGGACGATGCGCGGGTCGGTGGTGTAGACGCCGTCCACGTCGGTGTAGATGTCGCAGCGATCCGCTCCGACACCAACCGCGATCGCAACCGCCGAGGTGTCCGATCCGCCCCGGCCGAGGGTCGAGATGCGGCCATCTTCGCTGACACCCTGGAAACCGGGGATGACCGCGATGGTCCCGGCGTGAAGAGATTCATCGAGCAGCTGGCGCTCGATCGCTTCGATCCGGCTGTTGCCGTGCGCGCCGACCGAACGGACCAGCTGCCAGCCCATGAAGCTGCGGGCGTTCATGCCCATGCCCTGCAGCGTCATCGCCAGCAGCCCGGCGGTCACC
>CAMLKX010000071.1 GCA_946480515.1 uncultured Sphingomonadaceae bacterium
ACGGCGGCTCGGTCGGCGCCAGCTTTTTTGAGGTCACGACCGTGGTGGCCTTGCTGGCTTTCGCTAGCACCAGGGCCGATGCCTGCATCCTCGAAGTTGGCTTGGGCGGACGCCTCGACGCGACCAATGTGATCGATCGGCCGGCCGTGTGTGGCATCGCCTCTCTCGGCCTTGATCATCAGCAATTCCTCGGGGCAGGCTTGCCGGACATTGCCGCCGAAAAGGCCGGGATCGCAAAGGCGGGAGTAGCGCTCGTCACGCAATCCTACCCGCCTGCCGTGGCAGGGCGGATCGGCCAGGTGGCTCGTGAAGTCAAAGCGCCATGGTTCCCGCGCGGTGGCCCATGGGATGCGCTCGCGGTGCGCGGTCGCCTGCGTTATCGCGACGAGCAGGGCGAACTCGACCTGCCGCTGCCGCGGCTCCCGGGACGCCATCAGGCGATGAACGCCGCCCTTGCAGTCGCAATGCTGCGCCACGAGAGTCGTGTCCGCGTTGGCGAAAGCGCCATCGCCGCATCGATGGGCTGGGCGAATTGGCCGGCGCGGCTTCAACGCCTAACCAGCGGACCATTGACTGACCTGCTGCCCCAGGGAAGCGAGCTCTGGCTCGACGGCGGCCACAACTCGGCAGCGGCTCGCGAGGTGGCGCGCTTCGTCCGGCAAAAGCTTGCGCGGCGAGGTCCGATTCACATTCTGTTCGCAAGCCTCAGCTCGAAAGACCCTGGCGGTATGCTCGCGCCCTTTCAGGGCCTCGGGGTAACGCTGCACACCCTGCCGATCGCGGGTCACGACAGTTACGAGCCCGATGAACTGGCGAGCCTTGGCGTCGCCATGGGTTTCGATGCGACTGCGCACGGATCGATCGAGCAGGCTCTGCGAGCGGTTGCTCCCACAGCGGAAGTAGCGCCGATCGTCCTGATCTTCGGCTCGCTATACCTGGCTGGACAAGTTCTGGCGGCGAACGGACAGCCGCCGGACTGACCTTACGCGGTGTCGCCCTCGACTACGCGCGCAGCATCGGCGGCCAGCACTGGCCCATCGCTGCGGCGGCGCTGCTCCGCCCACGCGGTCCGGACCCACTCGAGCACGACGAACAGCACCGAGACGAGGCCGATCAAAGCGGTGAAGCGGAACACCGGGGCATAGCCGATCTCGTCGATCGCTTCGCCGATCGCTGCCCGGCCGAGCGATCCCACCAGGAACGTCAGCGACGACAGCAGTGCGTATTGCACCGCGCTGAACTCGCGCGAAGTGATCGACGACAGGTATGCGACGAACGCCGCACCAGCGAGCCCGCCGGCGATGTTCTCGCCCGAAATGGCGATCAGCAACCGGACCATCCGCAGGTCCTGTCCGAAGGCATCGAGACCAAAGGCGCGAGCAAACGCATCGATCCCGAGGGCTCCGGACGCAAGGTCGGCATAAAGCAGATTGCTTGCGGCGGCGACGATTGCGCCGATCAACAACGTCGGCATGCGCCCGACCGTGGCGAACAGCAGGCCACCAACGGCAATGCCTGCCATAGTCATGAACACGCCGAAGATCTTCGAGGCAAACGCAACCTCGTCGCCGGTATATTTCAGCTCCTGAAGGTAGAAGGGGAAAGCGAATGAGCCCCAGATATTGTCCGTGATCCGGTAGCTCAGGATCAATCCGAGGACGATAACCACGCCCCAGCCGATGCGGCGAACCAATTCGCCAAGTGGAAGGATCAGTGCCGAGTAGGCATGGTCGACCGCCCGCGCGCTGCCAGTCGCCGACGGCAAATCGCTGTTGAGGACATGCTCGCGGCGGGTTTGCATCCAGTTGAACACAGCGGCGACGATTCCCGGCAGCACAACCGTTGCCGCCACGATCAATGGGCCCATGGTCTTGGTGAAGTCGCCCACGACCGGGGGGTTCGGATCCCCGGGAGCAGCCGTGACGACCCGCACCATGAACTCTCCAACGGTCCAGATCGCCCACAACCAGCCGAGCGCGACGATGGCGAGGCCGATCGCCCGAGTCCTTGGCTCAACCGCACCCTTGCGCCGAAGCGCGCCCTCTTCACGCTCGATCAGATTCCGCGGCGTGTCGGGGGCGGCAAAGGTGGCGAGGATCGTCAGCGCCATCATCACACCCATCACCGCATAGACCGTCGGCCAGGGCATGCGCTCGGACAGGATCAGGGCGAAGGCGCCGCCGATCAGCGCGGCGATGCGGAATCCAAACTGGTAGATCGAAGAGAGGATTTCGACCGGCGCGCGCTCATCGGCGACGTCGATCCGCCACGCGTCGATGACCACGTCCTGGGTTGCGGAGGCAAAGGCGCCGATCACCGCGACCAACGCGAACCAGCCAAGCTGCAGCCGCGGATCCGACGCGGACATGGCGAAGAAGGTCGCCGTCAGCAGCACCTGGCACAGCAAGAGCCAGCTGCGGCGGCGGCCAAGCCGCTCAAGCCCCGGCAACACGATCCGGTCCACCGCGGGAGACCACAGAAACTTGAACGCATAGGCCAGTCCGATCCACGACAGGATGCCGATCGTCGCAAGGTCGATCTCAGCCTCGCCGAGCCAAGCGTTGAGCGTGCCGATCAGCAGCGTGTAGGGGAGGCCCGCGGCAAAGCCGAAAGCCAGCATCACCGCAGTCTTGCGATTCGTGATCGCGGTCTTCAGCAGCCTCAAACCGGAAATTTTTTCGGCCATTGCCCACCCCTTACCTTTGACCTGATGCTAGCAGCCCAGGCGCTGGTGAACAGAGGGCGACACCACTTGGCCGTGCGAGGCGACGCGGCGACGATTCGACTTATCGTGGAGCGGTCGAAAACAGCTCGAGCCCTTTGATCGCCTCGGGCTCCTCCCCGGAGAGGTAGCGATCAACGCTGTGCAGCGCTGCCCGCAGGGTCCGGCCGTTGTAGGGCTTGCGCAATACCCCAATCCCAAGGTCCGCCAGCTCTGCGTCTTCGCCGCCGGTGACGAACAAGACCGGTGTGCCGCGCGCCCGTGCTTCCCGCGCCAGGTCGATGCCGCTTTCCGGCCCCGCGAGGCTGATGTCGCACAGGATCAGGTCGACCTTTTGCCGTTCAAGCAGAGCGACTGCATCGGCATAGTTGTCGAGCGTCGCCGCGACCTCATAGCCGGCATCGCCGAGCATCACTTCATTCTCGAACGCGACCAGCGGCTCGTCCTCGACGATCATGATCCGCTTGACCTTACGTTTACGCTTGCCGAACAGCATCGCCCATCCAAAGGAATTCTTGTGACCCGGCAACGAACAAAGCCCACTCCCGTGCCTCGGAATCAAGTCGGGAAGCGCCGCTCGGACGACGAAGGCGGGCAACGTGTTGCAAAATTGCTCGCCCGCGCCGGGGTGGCTTCACGGCGTGAGATCGAGCGGATGATCGCGGACCGGCGGATTGCCCGCAACGGCGAGGTGCTGACTACCCCGGCGACCGTGCTTCAGGACCTCAGCGGGATCACAGTCGATGGCAAGCCCGTGGGGGCGCCCGCTCCGTCGCGCCTGTTCCGCTTCTACAAGCCGCCAACCACTCTGACCGCTGAACGAGACCCGAAGGGCCGGCCGACCATCTACGACCGCCTGCCGAAAGGCCTTCCGCGGGTGGTTCCGGTCGGGCGTCTCGACTTCATGACCGAAGGCCTGCTGCTGCTCACCAATGATGGGGAGCTGAAGCGACAGCTGGAGCTTCCGCGCACCGGGGTCGTTCGAACCTACCGCGCGCGGGCGTTCGGCGACGTGACCCAGACCCAGCTTGAGCAACTCGCTGAAGGAGTCACGATCGAAGGCGTCCGCTACGGCTCGATCAACGCCAATCTCGAGCGGCGGACCGGCCGCAATTGCTGGATCGAGATGCAGCTGACCGAAGGAAAAAACCGTGAGGTGCGGCGGGTTCTCGCGTATCTCGGGCTCCAAGTCTCCCGGCTGATCCGGACCAGCTATGGCCCATTCACCGTCGAGGGGCTGGACCTGGGGCAAGTTGCCGAGGTCGACCGCGAAGGCCTGTTCCGCTTCCGCCAAGCGCTGAAATGAGGATCATCGCCGGGCGGTGGCGCGGACGACCTCTGATCGCGCCGCCGGGCCAATCCACTCGCCCGACCGCGGACCGTGTGCGCGAGACCTTGTTTTCGATGCTCGCCAGCCGCCTCGGCAGCTTCGAGGGCTTACGTGTCGCGGATCTCTATGCCGGCAGCGGAGCCTTGGGGCTGGAAGCCCTGTCGCGCGGAGCCGCTCACGCGACCTTCGTGGAGAATGACCCTGCGGCGGTGAAGACGATCCAGGCCAATCTTCAGAAACTGGACGCGTCGGCGCTGGCCATAATCCGCAACGCCTCGGCAGCGGCTCTGCCGACCAGCCAACCCTTCGATCTGATCTTCGCGGATCCGCCCTATGTTCCAGGGTCTGGCACGCTCGTCGTGAAGGCAATCGCGCAAGCCGATTGGCTCGCGCTGGGGGGATGGCTGGCAATCGAAACCGCTCGCGGTGACTTGGTCGAAAGTGGCCCGTACGAGATCGACGTAGAGCGCGACACCGCCCGAGCGCGGATCACGCTTTTGCGGTGTTAGCCTTCTTCGAACGGCCGGAGCCGCCGCTGTTCTTGGGCCCATATTCCGCGAGAAGCTTCGTTCCGATCGCCGACGCGGCAGCTTTCGCCGCCGCTTTCATCGCTTTCTTGGACGGTGCCTCCGCTCCAGCACGGCCCTTCCCAGCCTGATCGGCAATCGCAGCGACCGCCGCCATTGCCCCGACCGCCAGCAGATCGGCGACGATCGGATTGTCGATCAGCTCCCGGAGCTTGTCCATGCCCTTGCCGGCTGACTCTTTCAGCTTTGCGCGCCGGGGCTTGTCCGCGGACTTCTTGGCCGTTGACCGCTCAGACTTCGGTGCGGACTTCGCGCCCCCCGCCGTGCCGCGTTTCTTGCTGGTTCCAGTTGCTGTCTTGGCCAAGACTTCCTCCTTTTCAGTGACGCGAAACCTTACGCCATCGTATCGATCCGGTCATCGCCCGAAAAGTCACAGATCGGCGGTCGCCCGAACGTCGACCGGGGCGCCGGCTTGCTGGCGCAGGGGAACTCTCAGTTCGTCGGCGGCATGTTCGGGCAGCCAGAACTGTCCCTCATCCAGTTCGAACCGCAGCAGGACGGCCGACCCGCCACTCTGGCCATCGGGAAACCAGCGCTCCACCTCGTCGCTCCAGAAACGGTCGCTCATGTGCTGATCCTGGGTGACGGAAAGGTCGCCGTGCACGCATGCGTAGAGCTTATGGTCGGCACCGACATAATGGAACAGCGCGCGCTGCCTGGCGCCGGACTCAGCAACGATGCGGCTGTCCCGGCGAGCAAAAAACCATAGCGGGCCCGACCGGTCCTCGAAGTGCGCCGTCATCGGCTGAGAATGGCTTTCCTTCGTTCCGACAAGCCCGAGCATGCCGGTGCGGATCTGCGAAAGCTCCTTCCAGAAACGGTCGACAAGTTCTTGTGACGGGGCGGTATTCATCGATTGGCTCCGGCGGTTGCGATAGGGAATATCGTCAATACGCCTGGCTGCGGGGGCTGTTCCGCCGGCCTGTCAGCAACCGAGCCTTTGCCTTGGCCCAAGAAAAAAGGAGCCGGAAACCCGGCTCCTTCAATCACTTAAACTGAGAGGATTCTACTTCAGGTGCGACGAGAGATGCTTGTTCATCTCGAACATCGTCACGCGGTCCTTTCCGAACACCTTCTTCAGCTTGTCGTCAGCAACGATCTCCCGCTTGTTCTGCGGGTTCTGAAGGTTGTTCTTCTTGATATGGTCCCACACTTTGGACACGACCTGGCTACGCGGCAGGGCATCCTTGCCGACGATCGCGGCCAATTCGGCCGACGGAGTAACCGGACGGGCGAGCCCGCCACCTGCCTTGCGCGTACCAGTCGAAGCTTTAGCCATTCAACCCTCCTGTTGCTCTCGCGTTTGTAGAGCGCAACTTCTCTCTATTTGCAATGGTCTGCGAAGGGCACCACGCGATTTGCCGAGTCATGTCCGATTTCGGCTCGCCCAAGGTAGGGAATCCCGGCGCGCTCGCACCAGTCGCGGGCGATGTCGTCCTCATCCCGTCCGAACACTGGATCATTCTCTGGAATGTCACTGCAGCGGCCGAGACGGAGCCCGGCGACTGCACGCACATTGCTGCTGCTGGTGAGGTGAAACATCTGACGATCGATGCGGTAGTGATGCTCGCTGACTTCCTCGACCAGTAGTTCGAGCCCGGCGAGGTTCGGTTCGATGGCGGTGCCCAGCAGCGTTGACAACACGGTGAGGTTGAACGCCGCTGCGGGGCCCCTCACCCCAGGCTCGATCGCGCCTTGGTCACGGTTGATCAGCCAGTCGAGCGCTCGGTTCACCGCCGCATCCCCACCCCCGCGGAGGACATCGCTCGCCATCGGCCCGTGGGTTACGCGCAGTCCCATGCGCATGAACGCGGCCAGCAGGAATCCGGCGTCGCTATAGCCCAGATATTCCTTGCCCCGTGCTTCCTCAGGCAGGCCGGTGATCGCTGCCTCCGCGATCCGGTTTGAACCATAGCCGCCGCGGGCAAACCACACCGCATCGATGGACGGATCACGCATCACATCGCGCAGTGCAGCGAGTCGCTCACCGTCGCTGCCCGCGAAGTGGCCGTCATTCAGGAAGCATTGGGGATGGATCACAAGCTCGCAGTCGCCGCGCTGCTTCGCGATTGCTTCAACCGCTTCGGCCGCTTCCCGCTTGAACGTGCAGCTCGGCGCGACGATTGCGATTCTCATAAGAGTTTTCCGGTGCCCCTCTTTGCATGCGCCCCGCGACTGAATAGTGCGGGGAGGATGAGCATTTCCAGCACCTTCTTCTGCGGGATCGGCGGCAGCGGCATGCTTCCGCTCGCCTGCATTGTCCGCGCCCGGGGCGGCCCCGTCGCAGGTTCCGACCGGGCACTCGATGCGGGACGGCTGGCGCCCAAGTTCGAGTTTCTTCGTTCCCGCGGAATCAAGCTGTTCCCCCAGGATGGAAGCGGCCTCAAACGTGGCATGACCCTGGTCACCTCGGCAGCAGTCGAGGATACGGTGCCCGATGTCGCGCGAGCGCGCGAGCTTGACCTCCCTCATGTGAACCGGCCGCAACTGCTGGCAGAGCTGCTGAACTCCGCAGCGGCGAGCATCGCTGTCGGCGGAACCAGCGGGAAATCGACCGTTACCGGAATGATCGGCTGGATCCTTCATGCGCTCGGCCGCCGTCCAACGGTGATGAACGGCGCAGTGATGAAGAATTTCGCCGGCGAGGAATCGCCGTTTGCAAGCGCGTTGGTCGGCGACCCCGACCTGTTCGTCAGCGAGGTCGATGAAAGCGACGGTTCGATCACCCTCTACCGGCCGAGCGTCGCGGTCGTCACCAATGTGACTCTCGATCATCTTGAGATGGATGTGTTGCGAACGCTGTTCTCGACCTTCCTCAATGCCGCCGGCAAGGTCGTGCTCAATCTGGACGATCCAGAGACCCGGGTCCTCGCCGGCCTTGTTCCACAGGCGAAGTCGATCAGCTATGGCTTCGACAGCCCGAGTGCCACCCTGGCAGGGCGCAATCTCGAGCTTGTGGCTGACGGAACTTCATTCACGCTTTCTACCGAGGGAGAGACGATCCCGGTGCGGCTCACAGTGCCGGGACGGCATAATGCTTCGAACGCGCTCGCGGCCCTCGCGGCCACGCATGCCATCGGCGTTCCGCTAGCCGATGCAGCGAAGGCGCTCGAGCGCTTCGCCGGATTGCGGCGTCGCCTGGAATTGGTCGGCAGTGCGTCCGGAGTGACGGTCATCGACGACTTCGCGCACAATCCGGACAAGATCTTCGCCTCGCTCGCCACCCTGACCGCCCAGCCTGGACGGCTGCTGATCATGTTTCAGCCGCATGGCTTCGGACCATTGCAGAAGATGGGCGAGGAACTTGCCCAGACATTCGCGCAGGGCATGCGCGACATCGACCGCCTGTATTTGCCGGACCCGGTCTACCAGGGTGGCACCGTCAATCGCTGCCGCGACTCGCGCTGGCTGGCGGACGCCATCGTTAGCGCCGGAGGCCGGGCCGAACACATTGCCGAGCGCACGGCCATCGGCGATCGGCTGGTGGAGGAGGCCCGCGACGGCGACCGCATTGTGATCATGGGCGCTCGGGACGATACGCTCAGCGAATTGGCGGCGGATCTGCTGCGTCGGATCGGCGCGCGGTGATCCCGCTTATCTTCGCTGGGGAGGAGTTTCTCGCCCATCCCGCTGGCGCTCTCTACTGGCCGGCGCGGGAGGCGCTGCTGGTCGCCGACCTGCACCTTGAAAAGGCGAGCTGGTTCGCGCGGCTCGGACAATTGCTTCCGCCCTACGACAGCCAGGCCACGCTGACGGCTTTGACGGAACTGGTCGCGCAGACCGCGCCTGCCCGGCTCTACTGCCTTGGCGACAGCTTCCACGACCGCTTCGGCTGCGATCGTCTGCCGGGCCCCGCGCGCGAAATGCTGCTCGCGCTGACGGCGCGGCTGGAATGGACGTGGGTGATCGGCAATCATGATCCCGGCTTTGCCGATCACTGCGGTGGCGTGATCGCGGAGGAAGCGACCGTGGCCGGCATCATCCTGCGGCACGAGGCACAGCCGGACGAGCAGCGGCCGGAGATTTCGGGCCACTTCCACCCCAAGCTGCGCGTCCATCTGCGGGGACGCCGGGTGTCGCGCCGCTGCTTCGTCGCGTCGCCGAAGAAGTTGATCCTGCCCGCGTTCGGATCGCTGACGGGCGGGCTCGATGCGCACCACCCGGAAATCGTCAGGATCGTCGGCACCCACGCTTCGGCGCTGGTCCCCATCGCCGACCGAATGCTGCGCTTTCCGCTCGCCGCCTAGGCGAGCTCGGCCGGAACGAGCCCGCGAACCATATTGCCGACGAAAAAGCCGT
>CAMLKX010000072.1 GCA_946480515.1 uncultured Sphingomonadaceae bacterium
TCCCGGCGCTCAGGAACGATGCAGGCGGCATTGGGCCGATGCGCGAGCGCGATCGCCAGGATCTCCTCGGTCGCGGCGATCTCCAGGTTCAACGGGAGACCAATCTCCGCCATCAGCCGGTCGATGTCGCGATCGGTGATGTGGCGCCGGTCTTCGCGGAGATGCGCGGTGATCCCGTGCGCTCCGGCCTCAGCCGCCGCATGCGCTGCGCGAACCGGGTCCGGGTAGGATCCGCCGCGCGCATTCCGCACGGTCGCGACATGGTCGATGTTGACCCCGAGGCGCAGCGGCGGCGTCAAGCGGCCGCCCGGCTCCCAGGCTTGACCGCGGGAATCCGCGCGAGCTCGGCCGGTACCGCCTCAGGCGTGTAGGTTGGCACGTGAATGCGGATGAGGGCGGTGAACGGCACTCCGAGTGCAACCGCGCCATCCGAGCGATCGACCAGCGCGCAAGCTCCGATCACCTTGCCACCTGCCGCCCCAATCGCGGCGATCGCTTCCCCGGAAGACAGACCGGTGGTGACCACATCCTCGACCAGAAGGACCTTTTCCCCGTGGCCGACGGAAAATCCGCGCCGAAATTCGAATTGTCCGCGCGGACGTTCGACAAACATCGCACGCCGGCCGAGTGCCCGCCCCATCTCGTGGCCGATAATGACTCCGCCCATCGCTGGCGACACCACCGCGTCGACCTGTTCGCGCAGTTCCTTCGGAAGCTTCGCGGCAAGCGCCTTGGCCAGCCGCTCGGCGCGCGCCGTGTCCATCAGCACTCGGGCGCATTGCAGGTAGCGGGAGCTGTGAAGTCCGGAAGAAAGAATGAAATGGCCGTCCAGTAATGCTTCGGCGGCACGGAATTCGTCCAGAATTTGCTCGTCGGTCATATCATCCTGCTTGCGTGTGGCGCTCTTGCTGATAGGGCGGCGCCGAGGCCTCTTCAACTGCTTCACCAAGCGCTTGAGGGTCTGCAAACCCGCGCCTATAAGGCCGCCCGTTCCGGGCTGCGCCTTATTGGGTGCGGTCTTTCCTGTCGCGCTTTTGCAACCGGGGTACGAATGAGATTGATTGGATGGGCACTCGCCCTTGCGGCGGCCGGAATGACCCCCGCGATGGCGCAGGTCGAGACTGCCGCTGCTCCCGCGACGAACTCCGCGGCTGCCACCGCGCCGGATGCGGCAGCGCCGGCTTCCGCCGCGCTTCAGCCGCTAGCTCCGACACCGGGCATTGGACAGCCGGTCAAGGGCGGCAAGGGCATTCAGGAGCAGGTCACCGAAATCGGTCGCGAGGCGGCGGGGTTCCACAACAATTGGCTGCTGCTGCTGTGCGCCGTGATCAGCCTGTTCGTTCTCGGACTGCTGATCTACACCGTCGTCCGGTATCGCCGCGGCGCCCATCCGGTTCCGTCGAAGACCAGCCACAACACCGCGATTGAAGTGATCTGGACGCTCGTTCCAGTCCTCATCCTGGTCGCGATCGCGATCCCCTCGATGCGGCTGCTGGTTCATCAATATTCCCCGCCCAAGGCCGATGTTACGGTCAAGGTGATCGGTAACCAGTGGTACTGGACCTACCAGTATCCGGACCATGGCGGGTTCGAGATCGTCTCGAACATGCTGAAGGAAAAGGATGAGGTCGCTGCCGGTCAGCGGTTCCGCACGGATGCCGATGGTCCCCGCCTGCTCGCGGTCGACGAGCGCCTCGTGATCCCGGCCGGCAAGACGGTGAAATTCATCGTCACCTCGAACGATGTGATCCACGCCTTCGCTGTCCCGGCCTTCTGGGCGAAGATCGACGCCAACCCGGGTAAGCTCAACGAGACCTGGGCCAAGGTCGATCGCCCGGGCGTCTATTTCGGGCAGTGCTCGGAACTGTGCGGCGCTCGTCACGGCTATATGCCGATCGCGGTTGAAGTTGTGCCGGAAGCGCGCTTCGCCGCATGGATTGCCTCCAAGGGCGGCACGATGCCTGGGGCGAAGCCCGCTCCAGCGCCGGACAGCACCGGCAGTTCGCCGGCGACTGAGCCTGCGATCCCCGCCGCTGCGCAGCCCCAGCCCGCAGCAACACCGGCGGCAGCCGAGCCGGCAACTCCGGCGCCGACTACGAACCAGGCCGCGACGGCCCAGAACTAAGTCCAGCGGAAGAGAAGAACATGTCCACGACCGCCAACGCCCTTCCGCTCCAGGCCCATGAGGGTCATGACGCGCATCACGATGCCGATCACAAGCCCGGCTTTTTCGCCCGCTGGTTCATGTCCACCAATCACAAGGACATCGGCACCCTTTATCTGATCTTCGCGATCATCGCCGGGATCATCGGCGGAGCAATCTCGGGCATCATGCGCGCGGAGCTGATGGAGCCTGGAATCCAGGTGCTGACCCAGGGTTGGCCGATTGGCGCCGGTAGCGACAGTTTCGACGAAGCGCTCCATCACTGGAATGTTCTGATCACCGCCCACGGCCTGATCATGGTCTTCTTCATGGTCATGCCGGCAATGATCGGTGGATTCGGCAACTGGTTCGTGCCGCTGATGATCGGCGCTCCGGACATGGCGTTCCCGCGCATGAACAACATCAGCTTCTGGCTGCTTGTGCCGGCCTTCCTGCTGCTGCTCGGCTCGGCATTCGTGTCCGGAGGCACGGGCCTCGGGGCGGGAACCGGCTGGACCGTCTACGCGCCCCTGTCGACTTCCGGCTCTTCGGGCCCAGCGGTCGACATGGCGATCTTCTCGCTTCACCTAGCGGGCGCCAGCTCGATTCTCGGCGCGATCAACTTCATCACGACCATTCTCAACATGCGTGCGCCGGGCATGACGCTGCACAAGATGCCGCTGTTCGTTTGGTCGGTGCTGATTACCGCCTTCCTGCTGCTGCTGGCGTTGCCGGTGCTCGCCGGTGCGATCACCATGCTGCTGACCGATCGCAACTTCGGCACCACTTTCTTCGATGCCAGCGGCGGCGGCGATCCGGTGTTGTACCAGCATCTGTTCTGGTTCTTCGGTCACCCGGAAGTCTACATCATGATCCTTCCCGGGTTCGGCATCGTCAGCCAGGTGATCGCGACGTTCAGCCGTAAGCCGGTGTTCGGCTACCTCGGCATGGCGTATGCGATGGTCGCGATCGGCGTGGTCGGGTTCGTCGTGTGGGCCCACCACATGTTCACCGTCGGCATGGACGTGAACACGAAGATGTACTTCACCGCCGCGACGATGATCATCGCGGTCCCGACCGGTGTGAAGATCTTCAGCTGGATCGCGACGATGTGGGGCGGCTCGATCAGCTTCGAGACGCCGATGCTGTGGGCGATCGGCTTCATCTTCCTGTTCACCGTGGGCGGAGTCACCGGCGTCGTGCTCGCGAATGGCGGCGTCGATAACTACATGCACGACACCTATTACGTGGTCGCGCACTTCCACTATGTGCTCAGCCTCGGCGCAGTGTTCGCGCTGTTCGCCGGCTTCTACTACTGGTTCGGCAAGATGAGCGGCCGGATGTACAACGAGTTCCTGGGCAAGCTGCACTTCCTGGTGATGTTCGTCGGCGTGAACCTGGTGTTCTTCCCGCAGCACTTCCTTGGCCTCGACGGGATGCCGCGCCGCATTCCGGATTACTCCGAGGCGTTCACCGACTGGAACCGGATTTCGACGATCGGCTACATGATCACCATCGCGGGCATGGGCATCTTCTTCATCAATCTGATCTGGTCGCTGCTGGCCGGAAAGAAGGCCCCCGCTAATCCGTGGGGCGAAGGTGCGACGACGCTCGAGTGGACGCTGTCCAGCCCGCCGCCGTTTCACCAGTTCGAGACCCTGCCGAAGGTGGATTGAGCCGCCGGCTCAATCCACCCCGGACTTGATCCGGGGTCCAGATCAAGAAGCGCCCCGGCCTCATCACCGGGGCGTTTTTCATCGTGGTCGTGGTCGTGGTCATGATATGGCGAGGTCGCATCGGGAGACTCTCGCCATGCTGACTATCCTGCTGACCGCCATTCTGATCGCGGCCGCGCCCGCGGCGATCGACGACAGCAAGCTCGTCGACCTGACCCACGCGTTCGACGAGAAGTCGATCTACTGGCCGACCGCCAAGCCGTTCGTGTGGGAAAAGGAAAGCTGGGGCCGCAATGCGGAGGGCGAGTGGTACACCGCCGGTCGCTACTCGGCGAGCGAGCATGGCGGCACTCACCTCGATGCTCCAATCCACTTCGCGGAGGGTCGTCGGACAGTCGACCAGATTCCTGTGGCGAAGTTGGTCGGCCCCGCCATGGTCATCGACGTCAGTCAAAATGCCGCAAGGAATCGGGACTATCTCGTCAGCCCCGCTGACATAATGGCGTGGGAGGCCCGGAACGGGCGGGTTCAGCCCAACGCCATCGTCCTCGTTCACACTGACTGGCAACGCTTCTGGGGCGACCGCAAAGCCTATCTCGGCACGGACAAAGCGGGTGACACCGCCAACCTCCACTTCCCGGGCATCTCCAAAGAGGCCGCCGAATTGCTCACCCAGCGCGGGATCGACGCGGTTGGCGTCGACACGCCGAGCCTCGACCACGGGCCGTCTAAGAATTTCGCGGCGCACCGGGTTCTAAACGGCGCGAACATCTACGGGCTCGAGAATGTCGCCAACCTCGACCGCTTGCCGGCCACCGGCGCGACCGTCATTGCGCTGCCAATGAAGATCGCGGGCGGTACCGGCGGGCCGACGCGGATCATTGCGGTCCTGCCGTAAGGCAGGAGCGCCTCTGCTTCTGATTCATTGCGGACATGATCTCTCGGCTGGTCTCCTTGAACCCGCCTCGGTGGAAATCCGGACTGACGCCGTGTGCTCCCTCTCCGATGGTCCGGCGCATGAAGCTCTTGCTGTCCCCTCGCGGGGTTGTGGCGCTTGCCGCAGCCGCCTCGCTCCACACCGCCGCCGTCGCCCAGCAGGTCGCTCGCGGCGACCGCCCGCTGCTCGACGTCGCCCTTCAGCTCAAAAATGGCGAGTTCGTTTGGGCGCCGGAACTCAGCCCCGCGGGCCCGGTGCTGCTGATCGTGAACCTGCAAACCCAGCGCGCGGTCCTGTTTCGCAATGGCGTTCCAATCGGAGCGTCGACCGTCTCATCGGGCAAGCCGGGCTACGACACTCCGACCGGCGTCTTCACCATTCTGCAGAAGCGCAAGGAGCATTACTCCAGCACTTACAGCAATGCGCCGATGCCGAATATGCAGCGCCTGACCTGGAAGGGCGTGGCGCTCCACGCCGGCAATCTTCCCGGCTACCCAGCCTCGCATGGTTGCATCCGCCTGCCGGCGAAATTCTCGAGCCTGCTGTTCGGAGCGACGGAACTGGGAATGACCGTGGTCATCACCAGCATTCCCGCAGTGCCGAGCGGGTCCGCGGCGCCCGTTCTAACCGCGGCAAGGGCTCCGGTGGACGATGATCCGCTGACGGGGGCCTCCTATGCCTGGCACCCGGAGCGAGCTTCCGCCGACGGGATGGTCTCGGTCGTGGTCAGCCTCGCGGATCAGCGCGCGATCGTTCTGCGCGGTGGGCAGGAGATCGGGTCCGCCCCGATCCGGTTCGCCGGTGACACCGGCGTTACGGCCTATGTGCTGCGCGCGTGGGACACGTCCGGACAGCACTGGCTGAAGCTTCAGCTCTCGGGAGCGGGCCAGGGGATGGAAGTGGATCGCAGCGAAGGGCAGAAGTTCGAAACTCCGGCTGCGTTCCGCGCCGAGGTGCGCAAGATTGTTCGGCCCGGCAGCGTGATCATCGTCACGCCGCAATCCCTGCGCGCGACGAGCACCGGCCGTCCGCAGATGGTCATCGAGGAAGAGCCGGCCGTTCCAGGCGCGGGAACTCAATAGATAAGTTCCGACCCCGCTTACAGATCGGCCTGAACGTACAGCTCGCGATCAGCTTCCAAGCCAAAAAGGCTGGATGCCAGCTCCTGCATCCTTTCGGTGAAGAACAATGCCCGTTCGGGCGCGGGACGGCGGAGCACGACAGGGTTGGCCGCTCCCTGCGACAAAGCCCAAATCAGGCCGTCGAGCTGGTCAACCCGACATCCGCGGTCGCGGAGTTCTATCGTCGAGCCGCGGCCGCGAATATTCCGAACACGCTCTGCAATGGAGATTAATGCATCATCTCGCGCGAGCGCCAGCACCAGCTGTCCAAACAGGAAAAAGGAATGCTTCAACTTCCCCTCGGCATTGAAGGGGCTGGTTACAACCCCTCCGGATTCTTGCTTCGGGTCCACCAGGCTGCGGTAGATCTCGCGGTAAGCGGCTGCCAAAATGTCAGCCTTGCTGGCGAAGAAATAGGTTGTGGAAGCAAGTGGGACACCAGCCTCCGCGGCGATTGCTCGGTGGGACAATGCTGCTCCGCGGGAGAGTAACCGAACCGCTGCATCGACAATCTTTGCTGCCCGCGGGTGTCGAAGGTCCCCGGCATCCGCCGCCGCATCGGAACCAATGTCCTGGTGGTCGATAACGCTTTGATCAGGCTGGTTTAAGTGATTGGATGCGCCGTCCAGCCTCCACGCAAAACGAAACATGACCGGCGCGATCCAGGCAGTAGAAACATAGGCGCTACGATCTAGAACAGCCATCCTCGTGGTGGACTCGACCATCATTCGCCACTTCCAACTTTCTGACGGCTGGAGCTCGAACTGTTCTTCGATCCCTTCCCAAAATTCGTCAGCCAACGCCGTGCTCAGTTTCTCGGCTCCGGAATAAAGATGAAGCTCAAGCTCCATCGAGAGTAATGTTCGCTGGCGTGCACCGTGTGCGGAGGCGCAGGCTACTCCAACCAGGAAGCCCGGGAGTGATCGCATGTGCCGGGGCATCCCGACAATCGCGTCGAGCAATTCGGCGAGGTCACTGAAATGCGCCTCTTGAACGTCCTGGTACAATTTTGTGAGCAGCGTCTCGCGGTCGGGGAAATGATGGCTCACTGCTGACGGGCTGCATCCGATCGCTCGGGCAATCGGCCGCAGACCAATCCCGGCGAGACCGTCGGTGATGCCGATTTCGGCCGCCGCCTTCAGCATCTTTTGTGAGGACGGAGTCTTGGACGCTGGCATATGCGCCCGATGGCGCAAACCAACGTCAATTGCAAACAGTGGTACGATCGTCCATTTAATGGCAAAGAGAAACAGTATGGCGATGTATCACAGCTTGAGATTGACACATTATCGAATGTGGTACAACCGTCCGTTGTAAACAGCCACACACTGCATCGCTGGGATGGGCACAGGCAAGGGTTCGTGCGGAAGCGCGCCTGACCTTTCGTCACGATCCAGTGGTCGACGGGAGTAATAAGTTGCGCAAACACCGCATCGTGACCGCAATTATCGCGCTGGGAGCGCTTGACGCCTGCAAGCCGCCGCAGCAGGCGGCGGTCACGAGAGCTGACGTCCACCGAAATGGATCAGGAGATTTTCTTATCGCCTGGGATCGCTCAGCCGTTCCCGTGGACGTTTATGTCGCGGATCGTCCGGACGCTCCGCGTGGATCCATGCGTCTGCTGGTCGACAATGACGAGGATGGCCGCGCTGCTCTTAGACTGAAGACATCCAAGCGCCCCTACTTTTATGTTGCTGCCGATGGTGGGTCAGGCATCTGGGCCGCCGAGAGAGTCTTGCCCTTGGACGGGGGGCTGAATTTCCGTGATCTCGGCGGCTACGTAACTCGCGACGGGCGGCGAGTTCAATGGGGCAAGCTCTACCGCTCCGGAAGCATGGCAGGCCTGACTTCCACGGATTATCAGTATCTCTCAAATCTAGGTGTAAAGGTGGTTTGCGATTTGCGAACGACCCAGGAGCGGAACGCTGAACCGAACAGGTGGGTCGCCGCTCAGAAGATCCCAATTCTAGCGCGGGATTATGATTTCCGTGATGAGCTTGCGAATTACTCCGGTGGCGAGAAATTCAAACCTGCACAACTGAAAGCGGCGATGACTCAGGCTTATCGCGATCTCCCCTACCAGCTAGCTTCAGATTACCAGGCGATCTTCAAGCGGCTCGCAGCCGGAGAGCTTCCGCTCGCCTTCAACTGCTCAGGTGGCAAGGACCGAACCGGAATCGGCGCCGCGCTGCTCCTTAGCGCGCTAGGCGTGCCGCGCGACACGATTATTGCGGACTATCTGCTAACCAATCAGGCATTGGATCCGCGCGAGGGGTTCCGGAAAACGCCGGTGTCGAAGTCGGCGCTTCAACCCTGGCTGAAGCTCCCGGAGGAGGTTCGCGCCCCGCTTCTCGCTGCCGACGCTGACTACCTCCGCGCCACCTTCGCCTCAATCGAACAGAAGAGTGGGACGTTAGAAAATTACTTCAGACAAACACTGGGGATGACGGAGGACGAGCTCGACAACATGCGTAAGCATCTGCTGCAATAGCCTGATCGAGCAAACGCCATCCGGGCGCTCGGGTTTGCGACTCCATCCATTTCGCGTGCAGGCAGCTCAGTTCCCTTTGATTTAAGAGAGTAAAAAAGCGGCCGGCGCGAACGCCGGCCGCAGGGGAGGAGAGTTATACCGCTCGATCAGCGGTTCTGGCCAAAATTATACTTCAGCTTCAGACCGTAGGTGCGGGGCTCACCATAGAGAGTGGACCAGACCAGCAACTGCCCTTCGCCAAACACGTTCGAATTGCTGACCCGGTACAGCTTGTTGGTGAGGTTGTTGCCGAACAGGCTGAGGTCGAACCCGGTGCGGCCGATGTCCCGCCAGGTGATCGAGCCATTGAGCAGGCCATGCGCCTCGAGCATCGATCCCGGCTCATTGCCGACCGGAGAGGTCTCCTGCTCGCTGACATGGGCGTAGCTGAGGTACAGGGACAGCTCGCCGAGGTTTTCCGGGATCGGGACAT
>CAMLKX010000073.1 GCA_946480515.1 uncultured Sphingomonadaceae bacterium
CGCCAGCTTGCCGCCGTTCAACTCGCCAGCGACCGATTGAACCATCGAGACTTCGAGGGCTTCGCCAGGCTCAAGCGGCGGCAGGATACCGGGCAGGCAGGCGGCCAGCAGTGACTTGCCCGCGCCCGGCGGTCCGCTCATCAACAGATTGTGCCCACCCGCAGCGGCGATCTCGAGCGCCCGCTTGGCGGTCTCCTGGCCTTTGACCTGGCGCAGGTCCGGACCACCGCCATAGGGCTCCGCCTCGCCCGGCGTAGGGCTCGCGAGCAGGGTGCTGCCCCTGAGGTGCGCCAGCAGCGCCAGCAGGTCGGGCGCGGCCAGCACCTCGACACTTCCCGCCCAGGCGGCTTCAGCCCCTTGAGCCGCGGGGCAGATCAGCCCCTTCTCCTCCGCCGAAGCGTGCAGCGCGGCCAACAGCACTCCCGGTGAAGGCGCGATCCGGCCATCGAGTGACAGCTCCCCAACCGCAACGAAATGGGACAGCGATTCCGCGTCGGCAGCACCAATCGCGGCAAGCAGTCCGAGTGCGATCGGCAGGTCGAAGTGCGAACCCTCCTTGGGCAGGTCCGCGGGCGACAGGTTGACGGTGATCCGCTTGGGTGGAAGTGCAAGCCCGATCGCCGCCAGCGCCGAGCGGACCCGCTCCCGGCTTTCCGCTACCGCCTTGTCCGGCAGGCCTACGATGATGAAAGCGGGAAGCCCGGCGGTCAGCTGAACCTGCACCTCGACGGGGCGCGCTTCGAGGCCCAGATAGGCAACGGTAGCGACAGTTGCGACCATCAGCGCCGCACCACGATCAAACTCACAACGCGCACTCGCCCCCCTAACCCGGCAACGCTCTGCTAGCGCGGCTCGGCCCTTGTCGGCAAGGCAAGCCGCGACCACATCCCGTCGCATGATCAACCGGGAACAATGGAATGCCTTCCTCGACCATCCGGTGGTCGAATGGACGATCTTTGGCCTTGGGCTGTTGCTGATCGCCCTCTCCCCGCTGGCCGGTGTCATCCCTGGCCCGGGCGGCATTCTGGTGTTCGCGATTGGGCTTGCGATGGTCCTCAAGACCAGCATGTGGGCCAAGCGCTATTATGTGCGGCTCAAGCGCAAGCAGCCGAAGGTCGGGCGCTGGACAGATTGGGGTCTCCGCCGCCGAAGCGCGCAGCGGCGCGAGGCGATCCGCAAGGAGCGTGAGCAGATGGGCTGTCCGCCGACAGAGGATGAAGTTGCAGAAGGGCCAATCGCCTCGGTCATCCCCGGGCCGCCGGCGCATCCCCCCGAAATGCCTGGGGAGCCGGAGCGCTGATTGACTTTGGCGCCTCTTCGGACTAACGGCCCCGGCAACGAGGCTGCCCTCAGCGGCAGCCCTTTTCATTTCGATCTAAAGGCATGAGCGATGAAGCGCACTTTCCAGCCGAGCAATCTGGTCCGCAAGCGGCGGCACGGGTTCCGCGCCCGTATGGCGACGGTCGGCGGCCGCAAGGTGCTGAACGCCCGTCGCGCCCGCGGCCGCAAGAAGCTCAGCGCGTAGAACCGCTCGCGGTTCTCCGCAAACGCTCCGATTTTCTGGCAGCGAACTCCGGCAGGCGCGCCGCCATGCCCGGCTTCGTGCTCCTGGTGCGTGATCGCAACGACGAGCAGCCGTTTGTGCGAGTTGGCTATACGGTTACCAAGAAGATCGGTGGGGCCGTCGTTCGCAATCGCATGAAGCGCCGCTTCCGAGCGCTCGCCCGCGAAATCCTGCCCGATCATGGGGTCGCCGGCGCGGACCATGTGCTGATTGGACGCGCGGCTGGGGTAGAACGCGACTTCAGTCTCCTGCGAGACGAATTGCTCCGCGCGCTCCGAAAGGTGCGCAAGTGAGCGGCCGGGCCGGCAGAACGTCCTCATGATGGCCCGAATCCTGATCCTGGTCGCACGGGGGTGGCAACTGGGCCCGTCGCGCATCCTGCCGCCCAGTTGCCGATACCAGCCAAGCTGTTCCGCCTATGCGATCACCGCTTGGACGCGCTATGGGCCGTTTCAGGGCAGCTGGATTGCTCTCAAACGAATTCTTCGCTGCCATCCGTGGGGCGGCCAGGGCTATGACCCGGTCCCGTGAAAAGAGGATCTGACGCTTGAATAACAATCGCAACATGGTCCTCGCGATCGTGCTGAGCGCACTGGTTCTGATCAGCTGGAGCCTGATTAGCGACCGCCTGCTGCCCACGGCTGGCCCGCAGACGCAGCGCGTGGATGATGGCAAGGTCCGACCGGTGCCACAGCCGCAGACCGATCCTGCCGCCGACGAACCCACCGCCCTGCGCAGTCGCCAGGCCGTCCTGTCCTCGACGCCGCGAGTGGTGATCGACTCCCCAAGCATTCGTGGTTCGATCAACCTCAAGGGCGCGCGGATCGATGATCTGGTACTCGTCCGCCACACGGAAGGAATCGGCGGCAACTCACCGCCCATCCACCTGCTTTCACCGTCGGGTGCTCCTGGCGCTTATTTCGCCAGCTTCGGCTGGATCGGCGAAGGGATTGCGGTTCCGGACTCCAATACGGTGTGGACGGCGAGTGCGCCCAACCTTTCGCCTGGCCGGCCGGTCACGCTCACCGCCCAGAATACCACTGGACAGCGGTTCGAGCTGACGATCGCGATCGACGACGGCTATTTGTTCACGGTTCGCCAGCGGGTTGCCAATGCCGGGACCGGGCCAGCGCTGGTGCGCCCCTACGGCCTGATTAGCCGCGCGCAAAAGTCGCCAGATCCGGATGGCTGGACGATGCATGTCGGCCCGATGGCGTTTCTCGATGGGATCGCGAACTATGACGTTGACTGGGACACGCTCGATGAGGAGCGCGGCGGCGTGCAGTTCGATGGGCCCGGCGGCTGGCTCGGCTTCACCGACAAATATTGGCTAACCTCGCTGATTCCCGGCGATCAGCCGATCGCGGCTAGCTTCCGCAAGACTCCGAGCGGCGGCTATCAGGCTGACTATGCGCGCGCGCCGACGATCATCGCGCCCGGCACCATCTCGACCAGCGAAACGCGCTTGTTTGCCGGGGCGAAGGAGAAGGCGTGGCTCGACCGCTATGAGACCGCTGGCATTCCGAAGCTGTCCAAGTCGATCGACTGGGGCTGGTTCGAATGGTTCATGCGGCCGATCTTCGACCTGTTGAACTGGCTGTTCAAGACGCTCGGCAACTTCGGCGTGGCGATCATCGCGCTGACCTTC
Source organism: uncultured Sphingomonadaceae bacterium (assembly GCA_946480515.1). The sequence goes on from CAMLKX010000073.1 coordinate 3,213, forward strand.
ATCGTCCGGCTGCTGATGTTCCCGATCGCCCAGAAACAGTTCAAGTCGATGGCCGGGATGCGCAAGGTGCAGCCGAAGCTGAAGGCGCTGCAAGAGCGGTACAAAGACGACAAGCCGCGCCTGCAGCAGGAAATGCTGAAGCTCTATCAGGAAGAGAAGATTAACCCGATGGCGGGTTGCCTTCCGATCCTGATCCAGATCCCGATCTTCTATGCGCTGTACAAGGTGCTGCTGGTCGCTGTTGAAATGCGGCATCAGCCGTTCGCGCTGTGGATCAAGGATCTGTCCGCTCCCGACCCGATGACACCGGTTAATCTGTTCGGCCTGTTGAACTTCGTGCCGCCGGGGTTTCTCGCGATCGGCGTGCTGCCGATCCTGCTCGGCATTACCATGTACCTTCAGTTCAAGCTGAATCCTGCGCCGATGGACCCAATGCAGCAGCAGGTCTTCTCGATCATGCCGTGGATCATGATGTTCGTCATGGCCCCATTCGCGGCGGGCTTGCAGCTCTATTGGGTCGTCTCGAACACCCTGACCATCGCCCAGCAATGGTGGCTGTACCGCCGCTACGACATTGATCGGGCGGAGCCCGCGGTCGCGGCGCAGTAATGGGAAACTCGGCCCCGTCAGACGCCGATGAGCGCGCCCGCAAGCTGTTTTCCGGGCCGATCGACTTTCTGAAGTCCGCGCCAGGACTGCAGTTTCTGCCCGATCCGGTCATTCCCGAAATTGCGTTTGCCGGCCGGTCGAACGTGGGCAAGAGCTCGCTGCTCAACGCGCTCACCAACCGCAAGTCGCTGGCGCGGACGTCGAACACCCCCGGCCGAACGCAGGAGCTCAATTTCTTCGACGTTGGCCGCCCACCGGTTCTGCGCCTGGTCGATATGCCCGGCTATGGGTTCGCCGAGGCTCCAAAGGATTTGGTCAAGCGCTGGCGGTTCCTGGTCAATGATTATCTGCGCGGGCGTGCAGTGCTGAAGCGTGCGCTGGTCCTGATCGACTCCCGGCACGGCCTCAAGCCCGTCGACGAGGAAGTAATGGCCATGCTCGACGAAGCGGCGGTCAGCTATCATCTCGTCCTCACCAAGGGTGACAAGATCAAGCCAACCGAGCTTGCGGCGGTACTCGCCAGGACGAGTGAGCAGGCGCGCACTCATCCCGCGGCCCACCCAACCATCTTCGCCACCTCCAGCGAAACCACTTCCGGCATCGCGGAGTTGCGTAGCGCAATCATCGAAGCCGCTCTGTAGGAATCTTCCGTGCTCAAGCTCATCATCGGCAATCGCGCCTATTCCAGCTGGTCGATGCGGGGCTGGCTTGCGGTCAAACAGTCCGGCCTCGACTTCGAGGAACTGGTCGTTCCGCTCTACGACGAGCAGTGGCAGCAACGCCGTGAGGGGGATGAATTCGCTCCGTCGAGCGGCAAGGTCCCGATCCTGTGGGACGGGGACTGCGTGGTCTGGGATAGTTTGGCGATCGTTGAGTTCCTGGCCGATCAGGTCGGGCGCGACCGCTTCTGGCCGGCTGAGCCAAGTGCCCGCGGAATGGCGCGCTCGATGGCCGCGGAGATGCATTCGAGCTTCGCCAATCTGCGCCGCGACCTGCCGATGAACGTGCGCAGCCACCTTGGTCCGCGTGATCTGTCCGAAGAGGTCCGTTCAGAGATCGACCGCATCCTGCTGCTATGGGCGCAGGCACGCGCCCGGTTTGGCGGCACGGGCGATTTTCTGTTCGGCGAATGGTGCGCCGCCGACATCATGTATGCGCCGGTCGTCACCCGCTTCCTCACCTTCGGGGTCCCGGTCCCGCCGTTCGCAGCAGAATATATGCGGTCGGTGCTGTCGCATGCCGACGTTCGCGAGTGGATCGAAAAGGCTCAGGACGAACCATGGGTGATCGAGCAGTATGAGGCGCAGCAGGCCTGAGCGGTCAATCACACGCGCTTGCTGCCATAATCCGTTCCATCCTTGTGGATGTAATGGCTGTCTGCGGTGAACAGCATATCAATGTCTGAATAGCCGCCGCCGGTGCGCTGACCGCCCCCGACAACGATGAACACGCAGTCGCTGTCGCTTTCATTGATGAGGTGATGGCCGTTCCTGGTTCCCTTGGGGAAAGCGGCGCAGTCGCCAGCCCGGAGCTGAGTTCGCCCTTCGTCTTCAACCAGCACAGCCTCCCCGGACAGCAGCACCAGAAACTCATCCTCTCCGTCATGCCAGTGACGCTGACTTGACCAGGCGCCCGGTTCCAGCACGACATGACTGACCCCGAAGTCTGGGGCAAGCCGGCGCACCCACCGGCCACTCACCGCCTCGTCGAAGGGCGGCGGATAGCCGGTCCTGTTGCTCGGCTCGATCGCTTCAAGGTCGATCTTGGGCATATGGCTCTCCCCTGTCCAAGCGGCGCATCGATTGCTAACCGGCCGAAATGACCTGTTCAATCGACCCAATCGATCTCGCCGCCAAGCTGATCGGCTGCCCCAGTGTGACGCCCGCGACCGGAGCGGTGTTCGATGTGCTGGAGCAGGCCCTTCTCCCCCTCGGGTTTGAAGTCCACCGCTTCGCGCGCGGCGAGCCGCCACTCGGCCCGGTCGAAAATCTGGTCGCGATCCGCGGCGAAGGCGGACGCCACGTCGGATTTGCCGGTCACCTCGATGTGGTTCCGCCGGGTCCCGGCTGGACCGGCGATCCGTTCGTCGCACGGATCGAAGATGGCCGAATCTACGGCCGTGGTGCCAACGACATGAAGGGAGCGATCGCTGCCTTCGTCGCTGCGCTGTCCCGCTTCGAACAGGGCAGCGGCACCCTGTCTCTGCTCATCACTGGCGATGAGGAGGGGCCGGCTGCCCATGGAACAGTCGCCATCATCGATTGGCTGCGCGAGCGCTCCATCACGCCCGACATGATCCTGATCGGCGAGCCGACCTCCGAGGGCCGGCTTGGCGACACGGTCAAGATCGGGCGGCGGGGCTCGGTCAACTTTCGGATCGAAGTGCCCGGCATTCAGGGCCATGTCGCCTACCCGCATCGCGCGGACAATCCAGTGCCGAAGCTCGCCAAGGTCATCAGCGCCCTCGATGATCTTCATCTCGACGATGGCAATGACGCGTTCCCGCCATCGAACCTCGAATTCGTCGCAATCGCCACGCCGCCCGGAGCGGGCAACATTATTCCGGGCGGCGCGTCCGCCGGCTTCAACATCCGCTTCAATAATCTCCACAAGGGCGCGGAGCTGATCGATTGGGTTGAGCGCACCGCAAGGGCGGCCGCTCCGGGCGTTGAGGTGACGGCTCAGATCTCTGGCGAGGCGTTCCTCACTCCCAAGGGAGAGCTTTACGACTTGGTGGTAGGCGCAATCGAGCGCGAAACCGGCGTCACACCGAACTTGTCGACCGGCGGCGGGACGTCTGACGGCCGCTTCCTGATTCAGCTTTGCCCGGTGGTCGATTTCGGGCTGCCCAATGCCACGATGCACAAGATCGACGAAAGCGCGTCGATCAGCGACATTCACGCGCTTTCACGGATTTACGAGGACATTATCACTCGCGGTCTAAGCTGAGCGCGCGCGAAAATTGGGTGATCGCGCGAGCAGCGCGCCACGCTCGGCATTGCTGATCCAGGCGCGGAATTCATCCTCGAACATTGGCTGGGCGAAGACAAATCCCTGCACCGTGTCGCAGCCCATGACCCGGAGGATATCGGCCTGGTCGAACGTCTCGACGCCTTCGGCCACCACTTCGCACCCGACCCCTTTGATCAGTTGGATGACGGATTGAGCGACGACCCGCGCCTGCTCGTTTTCGACGATGTCCTGGATTAGCAACGGATCGAGCTTCACGCGGTCGAACGGGATTTTCCGAAGCCGGGCGATGTTCGAATAGCCATTGCCGAAATCATCGATCGCGAACGACATTCCTTCAGCACGAAGCTGCGTAATCTCGTTCAGCACGGCATCGCTGCACTCCATGACCGCGCTCTCGGTGAATTCAATTTCGATTTGGGCACGGGGGATGCGTTGCTCGTCAAACAGCTGGCGAAGCCGGCGGAAATAATCCGGCCGGTCGAGCTCGCGCGGGCTGACGTTGAACGCGAGCCGTGGCAATGCGCCGTCGGCCGGTGATGCCGCCAGCAGTGCCGCGACTTCGGCGCTGACCCACTCGCCGATGTCATAGATCAGACCCGTTCTTTCGGCGATCGGGATGAACGACTTGGGAGCGCGCAGCCCTTCGCTGGGATGGTTCCAGCGGAGCAGCGCTTCGGCACCAGTCACCCGGCCGGTCAGGAGGCTGAGTTGCGGCTGCAGAGCCAGAAGGAACTCGTTGCGCTCGAGCGCCTCTCCCAGGGCCCGTTCAGTCTCGACCCTGACGCGATGCTCGTCTGCCAGCGCCTCGCTGAACAGGGCGTGCTGCCCGCCGCCGCCGCTCTTTGCCTGGTACATCGCTAGGTCGGCCGAGCGCATCAGCGCTTCGATCGATTTGCCATGAGGCGGCGCGATCGCGATCCCAATCGATGCGCCGATGTCGATGCTGTGCCCGTTCATCTCGAACGGCTCGGAAACTGCGATGATGATCCGCCGCGCCACCCGCCATTATCGCGCAGCTCCGCGGTAAGGACCACGCGCAGGCGATTGGCGACCATCACCAGTAGCTGGTCACCACGCGCGTGGCCGAGACTGTCGTTGACCGACTTGAAGCGGTCGAGGTCCACGAACAGCATCGCCGACTGTTCCTCGTCCGTGGTACGCCTCAGCAGCTTGTCCGCCTCGGACCGGAAATGAAGCCGGTTCGGAAGGGATGTGACCGGATCGTACATCGCGAGCGCCTGGGCGTTCTCGATCGAGGTGCGCACCTCGGTGAACAGGGAATCTACCGCGGCGGCAAGTTTCGGCAGAGTGCGTTGGACCAGCGCCGGCGCGGGGGAAATCAGATCGCCGTCTTCAACGGCCATCAGGCGGTCGCGAAGTGCGGCCATGGCGCGCGCGGACTCACTGTTCGGCCGTTCGCTTGAGATATAGCAGACCATGAGGCAGAACAGGCCCGCTACCAGGCTGGCGACCACCTGCTCATCGAGTTCCGTGATGTACAGGAACGCGAACAGCGAGAAAATGAACGAGGCCACGCCCGCCCACATCGACAACAGGGCATTGCTGATCTTCTGAGCTGATCCTGAATTCATCGATCCCCGCCGCCCGAAGCGCAGGAATGAACCGCGCGGAAAGGGAATTAAACGCAGGCGCTTAAAAAAGTGTTAGGTCAGTGCTTTGACCGGCGGAGGATGATGTAAAGACTTCCGCTTCCGCCATGACGGCCGTGAGCGTTGCGGATGGCGGCAATCGCGCTCGCGTGACGAGAAGCGTGGAGCCAATCGTGGACCGCCGCACGAATGCGGCCACGCTGCACCGGCGGCTCACCAGCGCGGGCATGGCCGGTGACCAGCAGGATCACCCGCTCGCCCGCGGCGATGGCCGACTCCAAAGTCTGGTCGATTGCCTGCCAGGCACGTTCGAGATCGTGGCCATGGAGGTCGAGCACCCGGTCCGGCTCGATCATGCCGGCGCGC
>CAMLKX010000074.1 GCA_946480515.1 uncultured Sphingomonadaceae bacterium
ACGGCACCAGGATCGCCATCTGGTCCTGCAACGGCGGAGGCAACCAGCGCTGGAACTTCGCGGAGATATTCGACGAGGCTGGTCGCGCCCGACCGCTGGATGGACTCGCTATCCAGGCTGATGACGGGGTTCGGAGCGACGGGATCGGACCGGCTGATCCGGGAGCCCGTCACGATGATCTCCCCCTCCGATTGATCCGATTCAGTGGACACGAGCGGCGCGGTCGCGGCTGGTTGCGTCGCCTGCGCAAAGCCTTGCGACGGCATGGCTGCGGTTGTGATCGCGATAACCGACGACCCGGCGATCATGCGCAGCCGCTGCCCTGTATTCCTCATCGATATTCTCCAAGCGTGAAGACAGCGCTCAGGCGCTCCTCACAACCGTTTGTCTGCGAGAATGGTTAAGGCGCTCTTAAGTGAGATGCGCCGCGCGGTGGCTTATTGCGCCTTGCGCTCGGCCTCGAGGCTGGCGGCGGCATCGATATAGGCCTCCTGCCGATCGACGCTCCAGTAACGCAGTTCTTCGACCGGGATCGGAGTTCCGGTTACGGCGCACCTCACATGGTCGCCGTCGGACAAAATCCGGAATGTGCCGGCCAGATAATGCAGCCGTGCCGGCCGTCCGCCGCCCGCCATCAACATCGGTCGATTCTCCTCAGTCTTCAATGCGATACGCTCTTGACCGCGGCTGCTCAAGCCGCGCTCCTTCCCCATTTGTGGTGAAGCTTCTATCCTGGCCACATGACCACCGCACCCCCCGATGGCTGGACGCTAGACGAGAGCCGCCCGGCGCTGACCAGGACTTTCCTGTTTTCCGACTTCTCGGAAGCATTTGCGTTCATGACGCGGATCGCTCTTGAGGCAGAGAAGGCTGATCATCATCCAGAATGGAGCAATGTTTGGAATCGGGTCGACGTGGTCCTGACCACACATGACGCCGGTGGCGTGACCGAAAAGGATTATGCGCTCGCCACGATCGCGAACCGGATCGCATCCGGAACCAACCCGTCGACCTGACATTGTCCTAGTGGGGGGCGACAGGCGTGCCTCGGATCGTCGCTACCGGGCTCGACCGTCCAGGCATCCCGGACATGCGCCGCCTCAACGCAAGGCTCCGGCCGCTGACCGGCTGGTCGGTCGTCGCAGTTCCCGGGCTCGTTCCCGATGATGTGTTCTATTCGATGCTGATTGAGCGTCAGTTCCCCGCGGGGAACTTCATCCGCCGGCCAGATCAGCTCGATTACATCCAGGAACCCGACCTGTTCCACGATATCTTCGGCCATGTGCCGATGCTTGCCGACCCCGCCTTTGCCGAGCTTGGGCAGCACTTCGGACGGATCGGCCTCGCCGCTGTGCGCGCTGGCCGGACGGAACTCGTGGCGCGGCTCTATTGGCACACGGTCGAGTTTGGGCTGACCAGGGAGGGCGGCCAATGCCGAATCTTCGGCGGAGGCCTTGCATCAAGTAAGGGAGAGGCGGTCTACGCGGTTGAAAGCGAGGAGCCCGATCGGCTGCCGATGCACCTCGCCCGGGTCATCAACACTCCCTACCGGATCGATCGTTTCCAGCCGACTTATTTCGTCACGGAGGACATCCGAGCGCTCGTCCAGCAGATCGATGCGCTGGAGTTCGAGGACATCGCCGCGATGGCGGACCAATGGAGCGTTACCGGCTGATCAGATAGCCCAAGCTGATTGCAGCGAGCGACAAGACCACCGATCCCACCACGTAGCCAGCCGCGTGGAGTGGTTGCCCACGTTCCCACAATGTGAGCGCATCGAGGCTGAACGCCGAAAAGGTGGTGAAACCGCCAAGAACACCCACTGTCAAAAACAGGCGCAGCTGATTGGAAACTCCGCCGCTCGCTCCCGCGAAGGCACCGATCAGCAACCCCATCAGCAGCGATCCCGCCACATTCACGAACATTGTCCCGATCGGGGAACCTGCGCCAAACCAGCACAATGCCAGTCGATTGACGCCATGCCGCAGTGCCGCGCCGATCCCCCCGCCCGCGAAGACGATAAGGTAATGCACCCTTACTCCGGCACTGTTGAAGACCGGCGGCTGCGGTTCACCAGATGCACAACAGCGACAATCGCGCCGCCGATCACCAGACCGACGATTGCCGCTCCAAGAGCGTTGGCCAGCCACTCAACGATCGGGGCAAGTGCTCCGCTGGCCTCGCCGGCGGCATGGGCAAGATCGTGGATGAGATGCGGGATCGCACCGGCGTGAAGCTCCTCCATCCCATGAACAATGATCCCGCCGCCGACCCAGAGCATGGCTGCGGTGCCGATCGCCGAGAGCGCTGAAAGCAGGTGAGGCACACCATTGACCAGTCCACGCCCGATCAGCTGCAACCCGGCGCTGCTCCGCCGAGCCAAGTGGAGGCCGATGTCATCGAGCTTCACGACGATCCCAACCGTGCCATAGACGGCGATCGTGATGGCGAAAGCCACAGCGACCAAAGCGGCCGCCTGCAGCGCGAATGGCTCGCCCTCGAGCTGCGCCAAGGCAATGGCCATGATCTCCGCCGAGAGGATGAAGTCGGTGCGGATTGCGCCGGCGACCTGGCGCTGCTCCAGCTCCTCAGGCGTGTCGGCCTCCATCAATTCCTCTTCGGAATGATGATCGCCCGACAATTTCTCGATGATCTTCTCGGTCGCTTCGAACACGAGATAGGCGCCGCCGATCATCAGCAAGGGGGTGATCAGCACCGGAGCAAACGCTGCAAGCAGCAAAGCCACCGGCAGGATGACCAGCAGCTTGTTGCGCAGGCTCCCAAGCGTGATCTTGGCGATGATCGGCAGCTCGCGCTCGGGGCTTAGACCGGTAACATAACGCGGAGTCACGGCGGTATCGTCGATCACCACCCCCGCGGCCTTCGCGCCCGCGCGTCCCGCTGCGGCGCCAACGTCATCGATCGACGATGCAGCAAGCTTGGTCAGGGTAGCGACGTCATCGAGCAAGGCAATGAGGCCGGACGGCATGGGCACTCCCGTGGTGGTGAGGGCAACGCTGCTACTGGATCGTCTTCAGCCTGCCAACCGCATGCCCTTGAAAGAGCAAAAGGCGGATTTTTGAGGATGTGATGAAGTCAGCGAAGCTTGAACGCGGGGTTAAATTGTCCCCGCGCTCGCCACAACAACGCTCATGCAAGTCATCGCGACAGATGCCACGAAGATGAGGGTCGATTTCATGTCGGTCTCCTGTGTTACAGGCCCTCGACAACATCCTCTGCAACTGTCCCTACACGGGATGGTGACTGGAAGCAAGCAACTTTGCTGCACTGCAACATCTTTGATGTATCTTCAGGAATGCTGAGCGCGCGTTTGCCGCGCGGCTGGAGGGGGAGGGTTAGCCCTGCACCTGCCGACTACGGCGAGAGAATTGCTGAACCTGGCGCTCGTATAATGAAGCGAGATCGAGCAACGCCTTGCTTTCCGACCGATCGGTGGTGCGCTGAGCGATGGCGCGGCATGCCTCCGCACGTTCAGAGAGATAACGCAGATCCGCCATCATGGTCTCCTGCCGTCTCTTCCCCGGTGCCGGCCTTGTAGCGGAACTTGGCTGCCGAACCAACCCGCTGGACGTGCGGAGGTGTTGCTCAAGCTAGGCAAGGCGCCGCAAGCGCAATGCTAGCTGAGAAGTTGGGTCACCCACTCACAGATTAATGCCGGCTTTGTTTCCCCGTCGATCTCGATGGTTGCTTCGGTTGTGACCTGGAACTGCCCAGGTCGTTTCTCGAGGATTTCCACAGTCCTGAACCGGCCGCGGACCGCCTTCCCGGAGCGAACGGCACTCACGAAGCGGAGCTTGTTGGTCCCATAGTTGACTTCCATCCTTGCTCCGTCAGTCGCATCGGGGCGGGCTTCGTCGCGGAGACGCGGAAGCAGCGATTGAATCAGGAAACCATGCGCGATCGTCCCGCCAAACGGAGTGTGCGCCGCGCGTTCGGGATCGACATGGATGAACTGATGATCACCCGTTGCGTCGGCGAACCGGTCGATCATCGGCTGATCGACCAGCACCCAGCTCGAAACTGCTTCCTGAGCAAGCCTTTGCTCGAGGTCTCCGCGCGTTAGAGCCATCCCTGTCTCCTGCCTTGCCGACGTTTATTAGGCGCGCGAAAGCAGTTCGATGCAAGCGGAGGGAAGAAGCTGTCAGGACAGGCGGGTCCGCCCTCCGGCAGGCCATAGGCCGAGGTCGGCGTAGGCGGCGGTCGCGGGCTCCTCCCGCAGCGACAGGTTGATCTCCGCAGGCATATATTGGGTCATCAGCACCATGTGCAGCCGGTGGATCGGATCGACCCACATGCCTGTCCCGGCAGCTCCGCCCCAGCCGAAGACACCCTGCGGCATCTGCGCTGGCGCGAGCGTCACCTGCATCGCGGCCCCGAAACCAAGATTGGGCAGGACGTTGCCGTAGAATTGCACCTGCACCCCGGGCGGAAATAGGTTCGACCGCGCAAGCCGCACCGTCTCGGGAGCGAGTAGCCGCACTCCGTTCGTCTCTCCCTCGCCAGCGAGCATTGCCGTGAAGCGCATATAGTCCCGAGCGGTCGAGACCATTCCGCCTCCGCCTGAAAGTGCAACGGGGCGGGCAAACGCGCTGTTCATCGGATCGTCGAGCAGCGTCCAGCTGCCGTCCGCCTCGCGGCGGTGGAGGTTGACCAGACGGTCGAGCTTGTCACCCGGCACGGTGAAATGTGTATCGACCATCCCAAGTGGCTCGAAGATGCGCCGCTCGAAGAATTGGTCGAGGCCCTGTCCGCTCACCTTTTCGACGATTGCGCCGAGGATGTCGATCGACAGGCTGTATTCGAATTTTTCGCCGGGTTCCTGCTCCAGCGGAAGGCCGGCCAGGCGGTTGATCATGTCGTCCAGGTCACGGAGAGGCTCAATGCCGTCCTCATAACCGCCGATCCGCGCGCCTCCACCGGGGAGGATGCCGAGCTCGCGATACCGTGCGGAAAGAGGCGACATCTGCAAGCCATAGCTAAAACCCGCAGTGTGGGTCAGAAGATGCCGGACGGTCGGCTGTTGCCTGGCTTGGCGTACCTCCGTGCTGTCCGGGCTGACCAGCACCGGGAGGTCGGCGAGGGACGGCAACAGCTCACCGACCGGCTGGTCGAGTGCGATCAGGCCGTCCTCGATCAACATCATGATCGCGATGCCGGTGACCGGCTTCGTCTGCGAATAAATCCGGTGAATGCTGTCGGGATTCAGCGGCCGACCGGTACCGAACCCGGTCTCACCGACGCAGACATAGACCGGCTCCGCATCCCCCACCGTGACCGCGAGCACTGCGCCAGCGATGTCCCGGGCCGCAACATGCCGCTCGAATAGTGCCTTCACACCTGGAAACTCGGCGTCCTTCAACATCTCGCTGCTCTCCTGCCCCGCTTCTCCAACTTTTGGCGCCGCCGAGAAGCAAAGAAGTAAATACACACTCACCAAAACGATAAATCAAGGAGCCTTCCTGGCCATTACCGGCTCGCCTGACTGTCCGGCTCGGCAGTCGTCGGCGTGGCACTCATCACGTCAGCGAGAATTTCATAAGACCGCACGCGCGCTCGATGATCGTAGATTTGAGCAGTCACCATCAGTTCGTCGGCGCGTGTACGCTCCGCAAAGGCGACCACCTTCTGCCGAACCGTGTGCGGACCGCCGATTGCCGCACACTCAAGGAACCGGTCCAGCATGGCCTTCTCGGACAAGGTGAGAGTCTCCGCGAAGCCAAGGCGAGGAGGCGGCAGCGGGATAGGCTTGCCCGATCGAAGCGCGGTGAACGCCTGCTGGCCGGAGGTCGCTAGCAATTCAGCCTCGGCGTCGCTGTCCGCCGCAATGCAGTTGAAGCCAAGCATGACATAGGGCCGCCTGAGCTGATCGGACGGTTCGAAGCGGGAGCGATAGATGTCGATCGCTTCATCCAGCTGCGCCGGGGCGAAATGTGATGCGAAGGCGAATGGCAGGCCGAGCATCGCTGCAAGCTGTGCACCGAACAGGCTGGAGCCCAAAATCCATACCGGCACCCTGAGACCCTCACCGGGGATCGCGCGAACCCGTCGCTCCCCGCCGCGGAGATAGTCCATCACTTCAAGAACATCGCGGGGGAATTGTTGCTCATCCGAGGCAAGGTTGCGCCTCAGCGCATAGGCCGCTGCCTGATCCGTTCCGGGCGCTCGACCCAGACCCAGGTCAACGCGGCCGGGAAACAGCGATTCCAATGTTCCGAACTGCTCGGCGATGGTGAGTGGTGCGTGGTTGGGAAGCATGATGCCGCCCGCGCCAATCCGGATCGTCGACGTATTACCGCCGATGTGGGCGAGAGCGACGGCCGTCGCGGAGCTGGCGATGCCTGGCATCGAATGATGCTCGGCCATCCAGAAACGCTGGTAGCCCAGCCGCTCTGCCTGACGCGCGAGGTCGGCGGAGTTGCGGAAGGCCTGCGCTGCGTCACTGCCCTCCGTGACCAGCGCGAGATCAAGGACCGATAGCGGGATCATCAGCCGAAAGGTTGGGCGTCACGCGCGGAAATCAATGCTCCCGGCCAATCGCCAGCAACGCGATCAGGCTGATCAGCGCAGCCGTGGTGATATAAAGCCCGACCAGCGGCAGGCCGCCGAGATCGGCGAGCGCCTGTGCCGCAACCGGCGCCACGGCTCCGCCAAGGATTCCTCCAACGTTGAAGGTGACCGACGCACCGGTATAGCGAACGCGTGCTGGAAACAGCTTGGGCAGGAACGCCCCGAGGGGCCCGTATACGAACCCCATCGCAAACAACGCCAGCGAGAGGAACAGCCATACCAGCGCCAAGGATCCGCTGGCGAACAACGGTCCCATCAGCAGGCCGACGACGATCGCGCCGACACACCCGCCAATCAGCACCGTCCGCGGCGATGTCCGGTCGGCAGCCGCGCCGGCGAGCACAATTCCGAGCGCCATGAACAGTATGGCGGCGAGCTGGACCCCGAGGAATAGCTCGCGATCATAGCCCAGCGTAGTGGTGCCATAGCCAAGCGCAAACGCGGTGGTCAGGTAGAAGATCGCGAAGCAGGCCACCACCGAGAAGGTACCCGCGATCGTGCTCCTCAAGTGTGAGCGGAACAGCTCGGCCAGCGGGACCTTGGCTGGCGCTTCATGCGCGAGTGCAGCGGCGAACGCCGGAGTTTCGGTCAGCTTGAGCCGCACCCACAGGCCGAGAATGACGAGCACGGCGCTGAGGAGGAACGGAATTCGCCACCCCCACTCCAGAAATTGCTCGTCCGTCAGCAGCCAGCCGAGCAGGAGGAACAGGCCATTCGCGGCGATGAAGCCGACCGGCGCTCCGAGTTGGGGGAACATGCCGAAGCGCGCGTGATGGCCGTCCGGGGCATTTTCAACCGCGAGCAGCGCAGCCCCGCCCCATTCTCCGCCAAGTCCCAGTCCTTGGCCGAACCGGAGCAAGCACAACAGCAACGGTGCCAGCCATCCCGCGTCGCGGTAGGTCGGCAAGAAGGCGATGAGCAAGGTCGAGCCACCCATCAGCAGAAGCGAGGCGACCAGCGTCGATTTGCGGCCGATGCGATCGCCGAAATGTCCGAACAGGCTCGCACCTACGGGCCGCGCGATGAATGCGACGCCGAGGCTGGCGTAGGAGGCCAGCAGCTGCGTCGCGGGGTCGCTCGCCGGAAAGAACAAGGGGCCGAACACAAGCGCGGCGGCCGTGGCGTAGATATAGAAATCATAGAACTCGACCGCCGTGCCGACCAGGCTGGCAAGGAGCACGCGTGCGTTCTGGCGGTAGACGGAAACGGATTGAGCGAGTGTGGCCATGAGGCGCGTCTAGCCGAATGTCTGCCGAAGTCGAACTGGAGCGTACGAGAACGTACCGAAAAGAAAACGGCGCGTGATGGATTCACCACGCGCCGTCAGTTGTCATTGAAAAGGGATGCGGTTCGGCCGGGAAGTACGCCCTCGGCCGAACCGTCTTATTAGAAGCTGGCGCCGATCGAGAAGACGATCGCGCTGTCGACCTGGTCACGCAGGTAGCCCGGTCCGACATTGTCCTCGTCGAGGCTGGTGTCGACGTAAGCAACGCCGGCGGTCAGCGGCCCAAACAGCTTGACGTCTGCGCCGATCGACCAATCCCAGTAGTTCTCACCACCGAAGGTCAGGACGCTGTCGCCCATCGAGCGACCAAGATGCGCCTTGAGCGTGATCGGAGTTCCCGGAATGCCGATGCTCGGATCGCCGTAGAGGTAAAGGTTGCTCTCATTGCCAATCGCATCCTGGCTCGGAGCGAAGGCAGCGCCGACCTGGACAGTGACCGGGCCCAGAGCGCCGCTGACGCTGAGGTAAGGCTCGAAGAAATCGGTGTCGAACTCATCGACGCCCGGGTACCAATAGTAGAGCACGCCGCCGTCGAGCTTCACGCCCGGAAGCACTTCGGCGCCGTAGCCCGCATAAAGGTCAACCTCGATCGACGAACCGCCGAAATCGCCCAGACCGGCGAGCGACGATCCCCAAGCCCCAACGTAGAAGCCGGACTTGTGGTTGATGTTGAGCGTGCCCTGCAGCGCCGGATCCTCGTCCGACAGCGCGATGCCGCGGAAGCGATACTGCGAAACGCCGGTAACACCGCCCGAAACGGTGAACTCAGAAGCCGGCTCCGCGGCTGCAGCCGGAGCGGCAGGAGCAGCAGGCTCCTCCTGAGCAATCGCCG
>CAMLKX010000075.1 GCA_946480515.1 uncultured Sphingomonadaceae bacterium
GCGGCGCTGGTGCGATTCGAGCGGGCCGGACCTCGCATCAACGTGCGCGGCGAGGACGTGGACGTGGACTTCACCGCGGTCCTCACGCTCGATCCACGCCCGGTCCTCTGCCGACCCGGGAGGAGTTGCATGGTGATGGACATAATAGCGCGGAACCAGAAACAGACCGGCCAGCCAGAAGATGACGAAGATGATGTGGGCCGATTTGACCCACAGGTAGGCGGCACCCAGCCAGCCGGTCCAATCGTCTAGCACGCAGTCGTTCCCCTTCCCCGCACCAGTGCAACCAACTGCTCGACATGGCCGATCGGCGTGTCCGGCAAAATCCCATGTCCGAGGTTGAAGATATGCGGACGGTCCGAAAGCGCCCGCAAGATGCGCTGCACACCAGCATCAAGCTGCGGCCCACCGGTCACCAACAGCAATGGATCGAGATTCCCCTGCACCGGCAGCCCGGGCGCAAGTAGGCGGTGCGCCCAGTCCGGATCCACGGTTTCATCAAGCCCGATCGCATCGACCCCGGTCTCGCGGGCATAAGCAGCCAGCTTCCCTCCGGCGCCTTTAGGGAAGCCGATGATCTTCAGCTCTGGCCGGCGCCTCCGCAGTTCGCTGACGATGGTCGCCGTTGGCGCGATCACCCAGCGTTCGAACTCGGCCGGAGCCAGACTGCCCGCCCAACTGTCGAATAGTTGAACCGCATCCACACCAGCTTCAGCCTGCTTGACCAGATAATCCACGGTCACGTTGGTAACCGCATCGACAATTCTCTGCATCGCCGCCGGATCGCGATAGGCGAGGCGCCGCGCCGCGGATTGTTCGCGCGATCCTTCACCAGCGATCATATAGGTTCCGACCGTCCAGGGGCTGCCTGCAAAGCCCAGGAAGGCCGTTTGTGGCGGCAACCCTCCCCTAACCTGCCGGACCGTCTCATACACGGGCTGAAGGCGCTCCGGAGCCCGCTGTAGGCCATCGAGCGCAGCATCAACCAACGGTGGTGCCAGGCGCGGACCCTCGCCAGCCATGAAGCTCAGTTCCTGACCAAGCGCATGCGGGACAACCAGGATATCTGAAAACAGGATCGCGCCATCGAACCCAAAGCGCCGGATCGGCTGGAGCGTGACCTCGGCAGCGGCTTCACTATCATGGACCAGATCAAGGAAACCACCCTTGTCGGCCCGCAGCGCTCGATATTCCGGGAGGTAGCGTCCAGCCTGACGCATCAGCCAGATCGGCGGCGGATCGCAGCGATGACCCGCCAGCACGGACAGCAGGGGCTTCTCACTTGGCGCGGGCTGGGTTCCGTTTAGGCCACGCGCTGGCGAGTTCGACACCCAAATACTCCTTATAAAAGATTCTAATAAGGATGATGATTCTAGTAGGCGCGACGATTGTGGGGGTTAAGCCCAAGCCCCGCGGTTACCCACAGCGCGCGTCCTTGAACGAGTCTCGGAAAACTGTCGAGTCGACTGCTCTCGTTCCCGTGATCCACAGGTTGGGGACTGTTCAATCCGCATGTGCGTTGATTGCTGGAGCATTCATGAGCGGCCGCTTCGACGCCGGACTCTTGAGATGATCCCCGCTTTGGCTCTAGTGCCGCGCACGGCCTTTTCCACATGGCTGTCCCGGGGGGCCATCAATGCCGCTGATTCTTGCATCTGCCAGCGCCAGCCGCCGGGCGATGCTCGAAGCTGCGGGCGCTGATTTCCGCGTGCAGCCCTCGTCGGTTGATGAGACGTCATTCAAACAAACCTATAGCTCGGACCCAGTCGCCCTTGCGACCGCACTCGCCGAAGCGAAGGCGCTGGATGTCAGCCGCCAGCATTCAGGGACGTGGGTGATCGGCAGTGATTCCGTTGCCGCTGTGCGCGACCGACTGTTCGACAAGCCCGAAAGCCGCGACGAGGCCGTCCGTCATCTGAGGGCATTTTCCGGGCAAACCTTGCGGCTGATCAGCGCCGTCGCATTATCTTGCGACCAGCAAACGCACTGGTCTCATCACGCGACCGCTCGGCTTCATGTGCGCGATCTGTCCGATTCGTTCATCTCTGCGTATCTTGATCGCGAGTGGCCGGCCGTAGCGGGCTGCGTCGGCGTGTTCAGGATCGAAGCGGCAGGCGTTCAGCTATTCGAGCAGATTGAGGGGGATCAATTCACCATCATGGGCATGCCGTTGCTCCCGTTGCTGGCAGCGCTGCGCGAGCGCTCCCTGATGCCATCATGACGTCAATCCCGTTTGCCGAAGTGATCGGCGATCCGATCGCCCAGAGCAAGTCGCCGCTAATCCATGGCTTCTGGCTCGAGCAGCTGCAGATTTCCGCCGAATATCGGCGCCACCAGGTACCTCCTGGCGAGATCGCGGCCTATCTTTCTACCCGTCGCAGTGACCCGGACTGGAAGGGTTGCAATGTAACGATGCCGTTGAAGCTGGATGCTCTCGACCTTGCCAACGAAGCCAGCGATGCGGCAGTCACTGCTGGTGCCGCGAATCTGCTGTTGCCCCGCGGCGGACGGATCATTGCCGGGAACACCGATGTTGCGGCGATCGCGACCCTGGTCGGTCGTCATCTCGGGGAGACTCCGCCAAATGTTGTCCTGCTCGGGAATGGCGGTGCCGCGCGCGGGGCGTTGGTCGCGCTTCGAATACTTGGAATTAACACGGTAACGATCCATGCCCGCGATCTTACAGCGGCAACCAAGTTGGCGGTCGAGTTTGGCCTCCATTTCGCGCCGAGACCTCTTGATGCGCCGTTCGAGGCAGACGGCCTGATCAATGCCACACCCATGGGCATGGGTAGCAATCTCCCTCCACCAATTGAGCTTGACGGCTTGCCCGGGACGGGATGGGTCTTCGACATGGTGACTTACCCGGCGGAGACGGAGTTGCTGCAACGGGCGCAAGCGCGCGGTCTGACGGTCATCACCGGGCTTGAGATGCTGGTTGAGCAGGCCGCCGATAGCTTCCTGCCCTTTTTTGGCGTTCAGGCGCCGCGCGACCGCGACCCCGAACTGTTCGAACTGCTCAGATCATGATTCGCATTGCCCTCACCGGATCGATCGGCATGGGCAAGTCGACCGTTGCGGCGATGTTCGCGAGACGGGGCATTCCAGTGTTCGATGCCGACCTGGAAGTCCGTGCTTTGCAGGCGCCAGGCGGCGAACTGGTGCCCAGAATCGCGGAGCGTTGGCCGAATACCGTTCGCGATGGAGTGCTGGATCGCGAACGACTGGCTTCAGCGGTGCTGGGCCACCCAGCCGAACTCGCAGCGCTCGAATCGCTGGTGCATCCAGCAGTGGGGAAAGCACGGCAGCGATTCATCGACCAACATCAGGATGCGCCGGCGCTACTGTTCGATATCCCCCTGCTGTTCGAGACCGGAGCCGAGCATGGCTTCGACCGCATCATCACCGTTTCGGCACCGGCGGAGGTTCAGCGTCAACGGGTGTTCGCCAGACCTGGGATGAGCGTGGAGAAGCTCAAAGCGATCTTGGCCAGGCAGGTTCCGGATGCCGAAAAACGCGCCAGGTCCGACTTCGTGATCCAGACTGGAATCGGCCTCGCCGACACAGAGCGCCAAGTCGATGCGATCCTTGCTTGCCTCGGGATTCCGGTGGCTCAATAAGGGGTCATGCGCGAGATCATTTTCGACACGGAAACAACTGGCCTGAGCCCGGAAGGAGGCGACCGGCTGGTTGAGATTGGCTGTGTTGAGCTGGTCAATCGGGTTGAAACGGGCCGCCAATTTCACGCCTACTTCAACCCGCAACGCCCGATGCCGCGGGAGGCGGAGGCGGTGCATGGCCTCAGCGAGATTTTTCTCTCGGACAAGCCATTGTTCACAGACAAGGTTTCCGAGCTTCTCGAGTTTATCGCGGATTCGCCACTGGTCGCCCACAATGCCGGGTTCGACTTCGGCTTCCTCAACCATGAGCTCGGCCGCTGCGGATTGCCGCCGATCTGCTTCAGCCGGATGGTCGACACGCTTTCTCTTGCGCGCAGCCGTCATCCAGGAGCGAAGCATAGCCTGGACGCGCTATGTGTTCGCTTTGGCGTCGACCGCAGTCAGCGCGTCAAGCACGGGGCATTGCTTGACGCGCAACTTCTCGCCCAAGTGTATATCGAACTCACCGGCGGGCGTCAGATCGGCCTTGGACTGGCTGCCGATACCCCGGCGCAGGCTAATCTCAACACAGCCGCGGCGAAAATCATCCGCATCGCGCGCCCGCCCCGGCCGCATGCCCCAACCGACGAAGAACTCCAGCGTCACGCGGCATTCCTTGCCATGTTGAAGCAACCTTTATGGCACCAGCATGGGGTTGGAGAGTTGATGTTCGCAGGGGATGACGTCTAACGCCGCGGTCCTCGCGGCATGCGGGAGGAGAGCAAGTGGAAATTCGGGTGTCTGGCCATCAGGTCGAAACCGGAAGTGCGCTTCGCAGTCACGTGTCCCAGCGCATCGAAGGCATCGCGGATAAGTATTTTTCGCGTGCGATCGCAGCAACAATCACCTTTGGCCGCGGTCCGCATGATCATGGCTTTACGTGTGACATTATCGCCCCGGTCGTTCAGGGCGTGGTCCTCAAGGCATCGAATCGCGCCGGTGAGGCGCACGTGGCGTTCGAGGGCGCCGCCGACAAGATTGAACGGCAGCTGGCGCGCTATGTCAGCCGGCTGAAGAGCCGCAAGGGCAATGGCGGAGCCGAGTTGGTGGAGAACGCCGCTTATACCGTCTTCGAAGCTCCCGCCGAGGCGGAAGAGCCGCCGGCGAATCCGCCCATCATCGCTGAAACCCGCGTCGATATCCCCGACGCCACGGTCTCCGACGCAGTGATGATGCTGGACCTGCGGAACACCAATGCCCTTATGTTCAGGAACGTTGCGACGGGCGGCTTCAACATGGTCTATCGCCGAGATGACGGAAGTATTGGCTGGGTCGAGCCAAAGTCCGGCTGACATGGTTCATTTACGATCCTATGTGCAGCAAATTCCGGGGGCGTCTTCACACGAGCTAGTCTTCACATGCGTCTGAGTGATTTCATCGAGTTCGATGCGGTTCGAACCAATCTGGCGGCGAGCAACAAGCGAGCGCTCATGAACCAGCTTGCGGTCATCGCTGGTCAGGCCCTGGGAATGGATTCGTCCCTGATCCTGGGTGCGATCAACGAGCGGGAGCGGCTTGGTTCGACCGGGTTCGGCAATGGAGTTGCGATTCCTCACGGGAAACTCGAGGGCCTGGATCGCATCCGCATCTTCGTTGTCCAGCTAGGCAAGCCGATCGATTATGAGGCGATCGACGGCAATCCGGTCGACCTCGTGTTCATGCTCTTGTCGCCGCCGGGGGCGGGTGCCGAGCATTTGAAGGCGCTGGCTGCGATCAGCCGGACAGCGCGTCACCGCCTGATGGTTGAGCAGCTGCGCGGCGCGCGGAGCAGCGACGCCCTTGCCGCCGTCCTGGTGGGTGCAGACGAGCGCGATGCCGCCTGACGGAGCGACGGGGGCAGAGGCCCATTACCGATCGCTCGAGGCACTCTATCAGTCGGCTCCGATCAACCGTTTGTTCCAATCCACCCTGTCGATCACCGCGGCCGGTCAGGCCGAGATTGCGTTCCATGTGGAGGAAGGGATGCACCATGCGGCCAACGCTGCCCATGGTACGCTGTACTTCAAGATGCTCGACGACGCGGCGTTCTACGCCGCGAACAGTCTCGTTAGTGATCGCTTTTTGCTGACGACTGCGTTCAACCTGCATTTCACCAAGCCCATGCGCAGCGGCCCCGCTCACGCGGAGGGGCGGTGGGTCAGCGGAAGACGGCGGGTGTTCGTCGCGGAGGCACGGATTGTGGATTCCGAAGGCGAGGAGTGTGCCAGAGGAACAGGAACGTTTCTTCGCTCGCATATCCCTTTGAGCAGCTTGTCCGGATACCGCTTTCAGGCATGACCAGGCTGCCGGCGTCGATCGAGGCATCGGCATTCATCAAGCGCGCGGAGGTGCTTGGGGGCACTGCCGTCGTCCTCCACAAGGGCGACGCGGATCGTGGATCAATGCTGCTGCTCATCACCGAACGGGGCCAGGCCGTGGCCTTGCTCGATCGGGTACTCAGCATGGATGGAGGGTATCGCTGGGAACGGCAACGCGCGCTGTCCGAATCGGATCCGCAACAACTTGCCGCCTACCTCGAACGGCGGCGAAGTCGCGATCCCGATCTGTGGGTCCTGGAACTGGATATCGCGCAGCCGGAACGATTCATCGCTGAAACGATCGGCAATGGTTGACCGGGGATCAGCCGGGCGAAAAGAGTGGCGGCCAGGGAAACGTGCGGGGGCTTGCCGTTCCGGAAATCGCCGGTCGCTGAGCACCGCAGTCGGGGGATTACCCACTTCCATCGGGCAGATCCGCTTCTGAGGCGGACGCGGGAGTGGGCGGGTCCACCGCCAATTTCGGATTGTCATGTCAGGATTACGTCGTCGGGCCGCTTTGGCACTCGCATGCCTTTGTGCTGCGTCGATCGCCAATGCGGAGGGGGCAGCTACCGGTCCAACGCCTGGTGAGCCGCTGATGCTCGTCCATTCGAACGAAACTCCAACAGCAATCATCGCCAAGACGATCAGCGCGGAAGAGCCGGCGCCGCTGACCCCGGTGACCACCGACACTCTCAAAACCGAGAGCGTGTCCGAGCCGAAACCTCGCTCTCTTTCCACCCTCGTCGACAGCTTGCGCAGCCCGCAGACCTCCAGCCGTGAGTTGGAGTGCCTCGCCGGCGCGATCTATTTCGAATCCAAGAGCGAGCCGCTCGCCGGGCAGCTGGCTGTTGGCCAAGTCATTGCCAACCGCGCCAAGTCCGGCCGCTTCCCTTCGACCTACTGCGGAGTGATTTTCCAGCGCGGGCAGTTCTCGTTCGTCCGTGGCCGATCACTGCCCTCGATCCCGCGTTCAAGCCGTCAGTGGCACACTGCGGTTGCGGTCGCGAACATCGTCGACAAGGCCATGCACGTCAGCGCCGTACCCAAGGCGCTGTTTTTCCATGCGCGTCGCGTATCGCCGGCTTGGCGCCTCACTCGGCTGGCCACGATCGGCAACCACGTCTTCTATCGCTGATCTGGAATCCGTTCTCCTTTCATTCTAAGCATCGTGGATGCCCGCGCTGCTTGACGATCGCTTCGCCGACCAACCCCCGATCGCTGCAGAAGTTGCGCGAGGTGTAACCAGACTGCTGAACCGGCACGATATGTTCGCCATTTGCGAAGTGCCGCTGGTCAATGGCCGACGTGCCGACATGATGGCCGTGGACGGAAAGGGCCAATTGACGATCGTGGAGATCAAGGTTGCCCGCCAAGACCTTCTCAGCGACGATAAGTG
The DNA here is from genome assembly GCA_946480515.1 of uncultured Sphingomonadaceae bacterium. The sequence goes on from CAMLKX010000075.1 coordinate 7,356, forward strand.
GACGGATTACCTGGATTATTGCGACCGTTTTTTCTGGGCGGTGCCACCTTCATTGTCGGCTCTGTGCGCCGAAGACCGGTTCCTTCCGGATCGTGCCGGACTGATCGTCGCTGACCGCTATGACGCTGCCGTCGCACGAGAGGCCGTGGTCCGGTCGCTGGCTCCATCGCGAAGAAGGGCGGAGCTGCTGCGCTTTGCCCGCCGCGCAGCGCTTCGGCTTTCAGCCCAGCTTGATCCGTCCCTCGGCCAAGATCGATAGCAAGTTTAGCGCGGAAGTGGTCCCACCACCGGTTTGGCACTGGTCTTCCCAGCTTCGATCAGGCGCAGGATGTCCGCCGCACGACCATCGCGCTTGGCGTAGTCGCGCGCGCTATATCCGGCCGCCATATCCGCCTTGTCCGGGTTTGCCCCGCGCTCAAGAAGCAGCTTCACCAGCTGCGGATTACGCTGCTGGACGGCGATGATCAGAGCGGTTTCGCCTTGCCGATTCGCCGCGTCTATTCTCGCGCCATTCCGCAACAGCACTTCCGCGCCATCAGCGAAGCCGATCCGGGCCGCGGTGATCAGCGGCGTGTCTCCATTTCTGGCCAGAATGTTCGGATCCCCGCCATTGCTCAACAAGTAGCTGGCCCAGCTGCTGTTGCGCTGCCGGATGACGAGATGGAGCGCGGCACCCCGGGTTCCGACCAACTCCACAACCTTTGCCGCGTCCCGGTCCTTGATCGCCTGGAGGAAGCTGAAGTTGTCAGAGCCGCCGAGTTGCGCAGTTGCGGACGCCGCCGCCATCCCTGTAGCAATAACCAGGGCCACACTGGCGATTCGCTTCATGGTGCTTCCTATCCCCTGGAAACCGCTTGATCGGCCGCTGCTATCAGATCATGGCTGCTCCGGCCATGACCAGCAACCGACCGTTCTGGGAAGCTCCGCTGGACTCGCTCGACCGCGGCCAATGGGAGGCGTTGTGCGATGGCTGCGGACGCTGCTGCCTGCACAAGCTGGAAGACGAGGAGACCGGGGAGCTCCATCCGACCAATGTCGCCTGCAAGCTGCTTGACCGGCGTAACGGACGGTGCACGGATTACGCTCACCGAAAGCGGCATGTGATCGATTGTGTCGTGCTCGACCGCTCTGCGGTCGACGCGCTGGAGTGGCTCCCATCGACGTGCGCCTATCGCTTGCGCGCGGAAGGCCGACCGCTGCCGCAGTGGC
>CAMLKX010000076.1 GCA_946480515.1 uncultured Sphingomonadaceae bacterium
GGATCGGCTTGGATTGGCTCAGTCGGTCGATTTCATCGCTGAGGTTGGCAATCCCATGCCCTATCTCGCGCGATCGTCAGTCGCCGTCATCCCGTCCTGGTGGGAAGGGGCATCGAACGTCCTCCTTGAGGCATTGGCCTGCGACGTTCCGGTGGTCGCTTCGCGCACTGCCGGCAATGCCGGGCAAGTTCTCGACCACGGCAGATATGGTGTCCTGGTGGACCCGGTCGACAAGTCGCAGGTAGCCGAGGCTTGCCCAGTGCGGCGACCATCCCGTTACACCGGGGAACCGTGCTGAGGCATTCAGCCGCTATGCGACGCTGAACGCTTATGCTGACCTGATCATGGAAGTCGGATCGCAATCAGCGCCCTAGCGGCTGCCCCACGTGTAGCGCGCCGAAACACCATAGTTCCACACGGCACTGACCGCGATCCCGGCGAACGCCGCCACTGCCCAACTGGTGTGCAGTCCAAACAAATAGGCGGCGATGCCGACATTGGACAGCGCGCCGAAGCCGCAAATCAACGCGAACGACGCAAGGCCGCTGAACCAGCGCCACCCTCTCAGGCGGCGATCCGAATAGGTCAGGACATTGTTGATCGCGAAGTTGGCTACGATCGTCAGTGCTGTTGCGATGGCCTGCGCAGCGCCAAAGCCAAGCGACAATCCGTAAAGGCAGGCGGCGAGGATTGAGAAGTGAATGCCGACCCCTAGCCCACCAATTGCGGAGAAGGCGAGGAACCGAACCGGGATCCGGCCTCCGGAGATTTTATCGGCCAGTAGCAGGAGATACTCCCAGGCGACTCCGGCGGACAGCTTGCTCTCCCCATGCTCGCGCCGTCCGAACTGGAGGGGAATTTCCCGCACCTTGAGATCGGATCCGCACGTCAGGATGATGTCGAGCAGGATCTTGAATCCAATTCCGGACAGATCGCGGGCGTGCCGGTCGATGATGTCCCGGCGAACCATGAAGTAGCCGCTCATCGGGTCTTCAACGGCGACACGGGTGAACGATTGGGCAAGCTTCGTCGCCAGGCGGCTCGCCCTGGCGCGGCCTTGCTCCCAGTCGCCCACACCGCCGCCGTCCACATAGCGGCTCCCGATGACGAGGTCCGCCGTTCCGCTTTCGATCGCAGCGATCATCTTTGGAAGAAGTGCCGGATCATGCTGCAGATCGGCATCCATCACCGCCAGAATGGGAGCGCTCGACGCGAGCATCCCCTCAATGCAGGCTGAGGACAGGCCGCGCCGACCCATCCGCTGGATCACCCGCACTCGCGGGTCACGGCGGTAGAGGCGGCGGGCCTCCTCCGCCGTTCCGTCGGGGGAATCATCATCGACGATGATCACTTCCCAACTGATGTCCGTGAGGACGGCGGCGATCCTATCCGTCAATGTCTCTATGTTTTGCCGCTCATTGAACGCGGGGATGATGATCGAGACTGCCGCGGGCGCGGACAAGGCTGCTGAATTGAACTCGCTGTGCTTGACTGAAATGTTCATCCGAACCTGTTCCGCTTCGCTTCAAGGCCGCGGCCCCTCGGCGTGCTGTAGGTTCGGGATGGCAAACAAGCCGTTAAGATGTGCTGGAATGGAGGCCCAGGAGCCGCACTCGCCTCTGCACTCCCCGTTCAATCGCCTATCAATTCTCGCGCGGCGTCCTGCTGCGGAGTTGCGCTACTGGTCGACGCGATTGGATCGCGAGCGAGATCTTCTAGCAACTTGGCAATCCGCCGAATCCCGGTTTCCGCCTGGAAACTTGCGCGAACCCTCTCGTAGCCGGCGGCCCCGAGCCGATTCCGCCTTCCCGGGCACCGAATTAGCTCGGTCAGTGCGGATGTCAGCGCAGTGACATCCCCGGGAGGCACCAGCACGCCGGTTTCACCGTCCACAATCAGTTCTGGGATCGCCGAGAAGCTTGTCGAAAGACAGGGCAGGCCTTGAGTTTGAGCTTCCATCAGAACATTTGGCAGGCCATCACGATCGCCGTCACCAGCCTCGAGCGAAGGAAGCACGAAAATGTCGCATTCGCGGTAGGCGGCGATGACACGCTGCTGCTCTTGTGAACCGTGCCACTGGATGCGTTCGTCAACGCCGAGCGTCCGTGCCTGCTCTTTGAGAGAGCCGAGCACTTTCCCTTCGCCGATATGATCCCAGCGCCAGTGTAACTCGTCCGGAAGGCGGCTGAACGCTTCCAGCAGCAGGTCGAACCCTTTCTTCTCCACCGCGCGACCGACCGAGAGAATGCGAACAGGATCGCTAGAATCGCCTCCGTCCCGAGCCTCTCGCGAAGGAAGGTCGGTCGGAAAGCGGGCGAGCATCAATCCGTGATGGATGAGGTGGACCTTGCCAGGTTTGTCAGCCAACTGCTGGAGATGCTCTGCGCCATCGGAAGTGCAGGTGGTGCACCAGCGCATTTGCGCAAGCTTGGCGCGTTTGTCCCATTCAGGTGCGGTCCAAATGTCTTGCGCATGAGCGCTTCCGGCCAATGGTATCTCAAGCATTGCGGAAGCGTATCGCGCCAAGTTGGTCGCTGAATTGAGGAAATGAGCGTAAATCGCAGAAATTCTGTCGGGAAGCTCGGCCGCTAGGACAATCGCCCGGCGAAACGCCCGGATCCGGTTTCGGCTGTAGCGATGGGCCAGATCTTCAGCGAGCATTGCCTTAGCCGTAGCGTAACCCGGCCACCGCCGAACCTTGCGCCATGCCCTGAACAAGCGGATTGGGTGAACGAAGGATTCCCCGAGGTCCATGATCGGCGCTCGGACTTGCTCGTGAATCCCGTGCTTGATCTGATCTTTCGGTCCATAGGTCGCTAGCAGCAGATCGATTCCCTCCTGCTCCAGCCCGACAAGCTCCTGCGCGACGAAGGTGGTTGAGACTTTGGGCCAACCCTGAACGATAACGCAGATCTGTGGAAATGTTCGCATTGTCGTCCCCTCGCTGGCCCGAGTGCCTGTACCAGCAAGCAATTGGTTCGACACCTACGGCTTGGGAAATGCTTGCGCGGCTTATAGCGCGGGTGCCGATGCGCCCAGCGGGCCTAGAACTGCCCTTGCCCTGGCAAGCGTGGTGTGTCGTTCTTCAAACTCTCGACGAGCCGCCATCCGCATCCGTGCCCGCAATGCTCCGTCCGCAAGCTTTTGAAGCGATTCCACCAAACTCTCGGCATTGCCCGGTGTGATCAGCAGCGCCGCTTCCGATTCACCCCGAACCATGTCGCGGACTCCAGGCAGGTCCGAGACGACAGCAGGGATACCAGCCGCCAAATATTCCACCAGCTTCAAGGGAGACGTGATGGAGCCACTTTCGACGCCGCTATAGTTCATTACCATGTCACTGTAAGGTGCCGCCGCGACATCGAAGTGCGCGTAATAACGGCCGAGTTCGCCACGGGGTTGGTAGCCGTGAATGTGGAGGTTCTCGGGAAACGGCGGTTCAATCCAATGAAGGTCTTCCGCGCTTCCACCAACGATGTGGAAGTCCATCTCAGGCAGGCGTTGTGCAGCGACGGCGACTAGCTCGATCCCCTTGCCGGGATAAGGACGCCCAATGAATCCGACCTGCAAGTGCCCAGGCCGCCCCGGCCAGGGATGGACCGGTGGCTGAGGAGCGATTGGAGAGGCCCCATTTGGAACAACGAGGATCGGTTTGCCGGCAAGCGCGGGGAAATTTGCGCGAAAGCTATCCGCGAGGCCCTCGGTCACGCAGACTAGGTGGTGGAAGTCGGGATGCGAGAATAGCCGCGCAAGCTTTTGCCCACGTTTCGAGTCGTGGGGGATCTCTGAGTGCGCTTCGTAGACGATCGGCTTGCCGCGGCCTGCCAGCTGAACCAATGATCCTATGTCACGACCAAAAAACAGGTCAGCACGAGCGACTGACCGGTTCCACTGGAGCGCGCGGATGAAGCGCTTTTCGGGCCGGTGCTTCGGAAACAGATAAGGGAAGGCCTGGACCCGGAAGAGGCGCTCGACGCCGTAGCGTGCGAAGGTTCGGCGGGAAGGCTGGTCGCCACGATGTGCCAGTAGGGTGACTTGATGCCCGTTTTTCGCGAAGGCTTCGCACATTGCCACGATCTGGACCGAATGCGCGTTAACGGACGGAATTGGCCGCCGACAGAGATAGACGATTTTCATGAACTGAATCGGTGCTCAGTGAAGCCGCGCGGGGTGTTTGAGCACACACCCTAGCCATGATGTCCTCGAAACATCAACGGCGAGCGAGGGCTTTGCCGCCCTATTGCTCATCCAGATCCCTGGCGACTGCTGGTGAACGCAGGATCGCATCGATCCGATCACCTTCATCGAAGCTTTCGTCGGCCATGAATTTGAGGTCCGCCGCATATTTGGTGTTCACCCGCCTCGCCACTTCGCCCTTCAGGTAACGAGCGTTCTTCCGCAGCGCGGCAAGCACATCCTTCTCGTCGGCGCCGAGCAGCGGCTTCACGAACACCGTGGCGTGGCGGAGGTCGGGGGACATTCGGACTTCGGTGATCGAGACGCTGTGCGACGCGAGCACCTCGTCATGCACATCGCCCCTCATCAGAACTTCCGAGAGCGCGTGCCGCACCTGTTCACCGACGCGCAACAGCCGGACGGAGCGACCCTCGGGAGTTTCATTGCGGCGCATCGGCGCTCCTTCGGAGTCGTGCGAACCCGATCAAAGGGTTCGCGCGCGCTCCTCGACCTCGAACACTTCCAACATGTCCCCAGCCTTGATGTCGTTGGTGTCCGCGAGCATCACGCCGCACTCCAGTCCAGCGATGACCTGCGGGACATCGTCCTTGAACCGGCGCAATGACGAGATCGTAGTCTTCGATACGATCACGTCGCTCCGCGTGAGGCGGGCGTTGAGACCCTTGCGGATGACACCTTCGAGCACCAGCAAGCCAGCCGCCTTGTCGCGCTTGCCTGCGGGGAATACCTCCCGGATCTCGGCCCGGCCGACCACCGTCTCGACGATCTCTGGCCCGAGCTCGCCGGCCATCGCGCCCTTCGCCCAGTCCGTCAGGTGGTAGATGACATCGTAGTAGCGAAGCTCGACCTTGTTGCGCTCGGCGACTTCCCGGGCCTTGGCGTTCGGACGAACATTGAAGCCGATGATCGGCGCCCCCGATGCACCGGCAAGCGTGACGTCGCTTTCGGTGATCGCACCGACGCCGGAGTGCAGCACGCGTACCCGGATTTCGTCGGTTGAGAGCTTGTTGAGCGCATTGACGATGGCCTCGGCCGAGCCTTGGACGTCGGCCTTGACGACCAACGGAAATTCCATGGTCGTGCTCGCCTTGTTCGCGAACATGTTTTCCAAGCTGAGTGGGGCAGCGGTGGTCCGCTTGCGATCGAGCAGACCCTGACGATAGGCGGCGACCTCGCGAGCGCGAGCCTCGTTCTCGACCACGGTAATCGCATCGCCAGCGGAGGGAACAGCGGACAGGCCGAGCACTTCCACCGGCACTGATGGACCGGCTTCCTTCACCTGGCGACCCTTATGATCGATCATCGCCCGCACCTTGCCGCTGACGGCGCCGGCGACGAACACGTCGCCAACGCGCAAAGTGCCACGCTGGACAAGCACGGTGGCCAGCGGGCCGCGGCCCTTGTCGAGCTTGGCTTCCACGACCGCGCCTTCGGCCGGCCGGTCGGGGTTCGCCTTGATTTCGAGCAGCTCGGCCTGAAGGTTGATCGCTTCTAGCAGCCCGTCGAGGTTCGTCTTCTTGAGCGCCGAGACTTCGACGTCCTGGACCTCGCCCCCCATCTCCTCGACGATAATCTCGTGCTGCAGGAGTTCCTCGCGGACCTTCTGCGGCCGGGCATCGGGCTTGTCGATCTTGTTGATCGCGACAATCATCGGCACTCCGGCCGCTTTGGTATGATTGATCGCCTCGATCGTCTGCGGCTTCAGCCCATCATCCGCAGCAACCACGAGCACGACGATATCCGTGACGTTCGCACCGCGCGCGCGCATCTCGGTGAATGCCTCGTGGCCAGGCGTGTCGAGGAAGGTAATCTTCGACTTGTCGGGAAGGGCGACTTGGTAGGCGCCGATGTGCTGGGTAATGCCGCCAGCCTCTCCCGATACGACATTCTCGCCGCGGATCGCGTCCAGCAGCGACGTCTTGCCGTGATCGACGTGGCCCATGATCGTGACCACTGGCGGACGCGAGGCAAGCGCTTCCGGCGCATCGTCATCGCCACCGATGCCGATCTCGACGTCGGCTTCCGAAACGCGCTTGATGTTATGCCCGAACTCGGTGACCAGTAGCTCGGCGGTGTCCTGGTCGACGGTCTGGGTCAGGGTGACGACCATTCCCATCTTGAACAGCGCCTTGACGAGGTCGGCGCCACGCTCCGCCATGCGGTTTGCGAGTTCCTGGACGGTGATCGCTTCGGGAACGACCACGTCGCGGACCTGCTTGGCCGAGGGTCCGGAGGCCATGTGCGCGCGTTTTTCCTTTTCACGCGCCCGGCGCAGGGCAGCAAGCGAACGCGCGCGGCTATCGTCTTCTCCCGATAGTGCCCGGCTGACCGTCAGTTTGCCCGAGTGACGGCGATCGTCCCGCCCGCGGCTTGGCCGAGCCGGCTCTGACCGCTTGGGAGCCGGTGCAGCCGCTGGTCTGCGCACCATGCGGTCTTCTGCGGAAGCTGTGCTTTGTTCGGGTGCACTCGCTTGAGGAACCGGCTCGCTGGCCGCCGCCGCAGCTTCTTCCGCAGCCTTCGCAGCCTCCTGCGCGGCAGCTTCTTCAGCCTTGCGGTTTTCTTCTGCGCGGCGTCGTTCATCCTCGGATTGCTCGGTACGGGTGCGTTCCTCACGCCGCCGCGCCTCTTCGAGCGCCGACATGCGCGCTTCTTCGGCTTCGCGCAGCAAACGCTCCTGCATTTCCTTGCGCGCGGAGATATCGTCTGCGGCAGAACGCCGTGGAGCAGGCGGAGCCGCCGGCGCCGGACGGACCGGAGCCGGTGCTGGCGCAGGGGTTTCCGCAACCGGCGGCTTTGCAGCCTCAGCCGGCGCCTCTCCGGGCTTACCGAGAATGCGGCGCTTCTTGACCTCAACAACGACAGTGTTCGAGCGGCCATGGCTGAAGCTCTGCTTCACCTTGCCCGTTTCGACCGTGCGCTTGAGGCCCAGCGGAGGCCGGGTGCCCAGCTTGGGCTTTTCGGTCGAGTCAGTCATCGAATTCCTTCGTCGTCGTTACTTCAGCCGAGCCGGACTCAGCAGCGCTTGCGCCGCTTAGCCCAGCACGTGGGTCAATGAAAGATTGCCACCGGGCGATCGCATGGCGGACACGCGACGCGGCGGCAGGATCGGTCAGCGCGACATGTACCACATTTTCGCGGCCCAGTGCCATCGACAAGATGGTGCGCGATGCCGGAAAAACCAGACCTCGGCTTTCGCCTCCACTCGTCCGCCAGGCCTGGTCCAGCCGCTTGCGTCCGTCCTCACCCGCATCCTGGGCATGGATCAACAGGTGAACCTTTCCCGCTCTTGCTGCCGCTTCCACCCGCTCCGCGCCGTTGATCAAGGTGCCGCCGCGCGCTTCGAGGCCGAGCCGGTCGAGCGCATGCTGCCTCAGAGCGTCCTCGATCTTCTGGCCAAGATCGGTGGGCGGTGAGATGTCGGTAGTTTTGAACGCACGGGCGAGCGCACCCTTGAGCTTGCCCTTGGCGAGAGCCTGCTCGAGGTCGGGGCGCGCAACGCCGATCCAGGCGCCTCGGCCGGGGGCGCGCGCCCTGACGTCGGGCGCAACCTGACCGTCAGATCCGAGCGCGAGCCGGATCAGTTGATCACGAGGAGCGGCCTGCCGGGTGAGGATGCAGGTACGCTCGGGAACATGGGTTCCTAGCGGATCATTGCTCCGTTCCCGCAACCGCGTCCTCCTCGGCTACAGGCTCGTCTTCGAACCAATGGGCGCGGGCAGCCATGATGATCTCATTGCCCTGCTCTTCGGTCAGGCTGTATTCGGCCAGAACGCCGCCCTTGTCCTCGGACCGCTGATTCTCGGCGCGACGACGGGGCTCCGCCCGCTTCTTCTGGATCAGCTCGTCGGTTGCCAGATCGGCAAGATCGTCCAGCGTCCGGATGTTGGCCTTGCCCAAGGTGACCAGCATTTGCTCAGTGAGATGCGGAAGCTCAGCCAGCGCATCCTCGACGCCCAACTTGCGCCGCTCCTCGCGTGCCGCGGCTTCGCGACGCTCGAGCGCTTCACCCGCGCGGCTCTGCAACTCGCTCGCGATGTCATCGTCGAGGCCTTCGATGGAGGCGATTTCCTCCGCCTCGACATAAGCGACTTCTTCAAGCGAGGTGAAGCCTTCGGCGACCAGCAGCTGGGCGAGCGTCTCGTCGACGTCGAGTTCAGTCTGGAACATCTCCGACCGCTCGATGAACTCACGCTGCCGCTTCTCACTGGCATCGGCCTCGGTCAGGATATCGATCTGGGACCCGGTCAGCTGGCTGGCGAGACGCACATTCTGTCCACGCCGGCCAATCGCCAGGCTGAGCTGGTCATCTGGCACGACCACCTCGATCCGGCCCTCTTCTTCGT
>CAMLKX010000077.1 GCA_946480515.1 uncultured Sphingomonadaceae bacterium
GACGAGATCGACAAGATCAGCCGCAAGTCGGACAATCCGTCGATCACCCGCGACGTGTCGGGCGAGGGGGTGCAGCAGGCGCTGCTGAAGCTGATGGAGGGCACCACGGCCTCAGTTCCACCGCAAGGCGGGCGCAAGCATCCGCAGCAGGAGTTCCTGCAGGTCGACACGACGAACATCCTGTTCATCTGCGGCGGCGCCTTCGCCGGGCTCGAGAAGATCATCGGCGACCGGCTGCAGGGCAAGTCGATCGGCTTCGGGGCCTATGTCGCCGCGCCGGAAGAGAAGCGCACCGGGGAAGTGCTGAAGAATTGCGAGCCGGAAGACCTGCTCAAGTTCGGCCTGATCCCCGAGTTCATCGGGCGGCTGCCGGTCATCGCGACCCTCGAAGACCTTGATGAGGAAGCGCTGGTCAAGATCCTGATCGAGCCGAAGAATGCGCTCGTCAAACAGTATCAGAAGCTGTTCGACATGGAGGAGGTCGAGCTCGACTTCACCGAGGATGCGCTGGGCGCGGTTGCCCGCAAGGCGATCGATCGCAAGACCGGCGCTCGTGGCCTCCGCTCGATCCTCGAAGGCATTCTGCTCGACACCATGTTCGACTTGCCGTCGATGGATGGGGTTGACGAGGTGCACATCGATCGGGACGTGGTCGAAGGCCGCAAGGAACCCGTGCGGGTCTACGCCAAGAAAGAAAAGGCCGGCGGTGACGCTGCGTGACGGCTAGGCGGAGCTTCTCCGTTTTCATGGGGGCTATTGCGCTCCATCTGATATTAACAACGTCCCCAGCTGCCGCCGAATATCCGGTCCGAATTGTAGGTGGTTCGTCTGAGGAGACTGTTGAGGCCGCGGACGGGACGGTTCGACACACGGCTTCGGGATTAATCTTTCCCAGCAAGATAGGCGACATGCCCGCCCGCAGGATCGATGTCTACGGCGCAGGTGACGTTTCGGTTAATTACACGCTCTCGGGCGGCGGTCTTGATGATCCATGGATAGATTTCTTCGTTTACCGAGGCTTGGCCAGCATTGATGAAGAAGCAAACGAGGTTGAGCAGGCCATCCAGCAACGATGGCACGGTCTGACGCGGGCCGAAGCTCCAGCGCCGCTGGCCACTCTTCGTGACGGTCGAGTCGCTTGGTTTAAGGCCAAGGCGGATGATCGCAGTTTCACAACAGGCTTTGCACTGGTCCGCAGGGGAGAATGGTTTCTGAAGGCCCGGTTCAGCATTCCTGACGAGGCGGCGGCTGGTACAATCGAGCGTACCGTGGCGGCGCTTTCTGCACTGCCATGGAACTGGAACCCTCAAGACGGATCAGAAGTAGGGAAAGTGGCCGTTGTCGGAAGATAGTGAGCGGTCTTACGTCACTGCAGCTCTACTGCCACTACTACCCAGGTTGCTAGAGCCGCGCCGGCCGTTCCTGACAGTTGGTCTGGCGTGGGCGGTCTCTTTCTTTCCCAGCATCCTGCTGTCGTGGTTGGTGACTCGCCTCGGTCCAGGCATTGCGCAACCGTCGTTTCCGGAGGGTAGTCTCGGGCTGTTCGTTGCGGTCGTGATCATCAGCCCACTGGTCGAATCGGTGCTGATGGGCCTAGGCATCGACCTGCTGCGCCGCTGGTTCGCTCCGGGCGCGGCCGTGATCGCGAGTGCGGTTGGCTGGGGCGTGCTTCATTCAAGCCTCGCGCCAGCGTGGGGGCTGGTAATCTGGTGGCCGTTCCTGATCTTCTCGATAATCTTCGTCACCTGGCGATCGCACGGTTACTGGCCAGCGGTGGGGATGGCGGCAGCGGTGCACGCCTTGCAGAATTTGGTGCCTGGTCTGGTTCTGATCGCCGGCGTCAATTGATCTGGGGGAAGGCCGCGCCCATATGGCGATGAATTGCGGCGCAGGCCGCGCAGGAGCTTTGAATTGACTCGTCAGTACCCGATTCTCCCACTTCGCGACATCGTTGTCTTCCCGCATCGCATCGTTCCCCTGTTCGTCGGACGCGAACGATCGGTTGCCGCGCTCGAGGCGGCGATGGGGGCCGACAAGGAAATCTTCCTCGTCGCGCAGCTTGACCCGAGCGAGGATGATCCCGACCGCGATGCGCTTTACGATCTGGGCGTTGTCGCCACGGCGATGCAGCTCCTCAAGCTGCCGGACGGGACGGTGCGGGTGCTTGTCGAGGGCATTCGCCGTGCTCGCCTGGTCGGGCTTACCCAGGACGGCGACCATATGGTCGCCGAGGTCGAAGATGTCGCCGAGGAATCTTCGGATGGTCCGGAAGGCCATGCGTTGATGCGGTCTGTCGTCGACCAGTTCGAGAATTATGCCAAGCTCAACAAGCGGCTGCCCGCAGAAACAAGCGTCCAGCTGACCGAGATCGAGGATCCGTCGATCCTTGCCGATGCTGTGGCGTCGAATCTTTCGGTCAAGGTCGCCGACAAGCAGGCCTTGCTCGCCGAGCTCAACCCGGCGCGGCGGCTGGAGATGGTGTTTGCCTTCATGGAAGGTGAGCTGGGCGTGCTTCAGGTCGAGAAGAAGATCCGTAGCCGGGTCAAGCGCCAGATGGAGAAGACCCAGCGCGAATATTACCTCAACGAGCAGTTGAAGGCGATCCAGCGGGAGCTTGGCAACGAAAGCGAGGAGGGCGGCGATGAGCTGACCGAGCTTGCCACCAAGATTCGCAAGACTCGCCTGTCGAAGGAAGCGCGTCAGCGGGCCAACGCCGAGCTCAAGAAGCTCAAGGCGATGGCGCCGATGTCGGCGGAATCAACCGTGGCCCGCAATTATCTCGACGTGTTGCTCGGCCTACCCTGGGGCAAGAAGTCGCGGCTGAAGCGCGACATCGCGGATGCTCAGCGGATTCTGGACGAGGATCATTTCGGGCTGGAAAAGGTGAAGGAACGGATCGTCGAATATCTCGCCGTTCAGGCCCGCACCAACAAGCTCAAGGGACCGATCCTGTGTCTGGTTGGTCCTCCAGGGGTCGGCAAGACGTCGCTTGGCCGTTCGATCGCCCGTGCGACTGGACGCGAGTTCGCGCGCCAATCGCTGGGCGGTGTCCGGGATGAGGCTGAGATCCGCGGCCACCGCCGCACCTACATCGGCTCGCTTCCGGGCAAGATCATTTCCAATCTGCGCAAGGCCGGAACGAGCAACCCGCTGTTCCTGCTCGACGAGATCGACAAGCTCGGCCAGGACTTCCGCGGCGATCCCGCATCGGCGCTGCTCGAGGTGCTCGATCCGGAACAGAACTCGAAGTTCCAGGACCACTACCTGGAACTCGACATCGACCTGTCGGACATCATGTTCGTGACCACCGCGAACAGCCTCAACCTGCCGCAGCCGCTGCTCGACCGGATGGAGATCATCCGCCTCGAAGGCTACACCGAGGACGAGAAGGTCGAGATCGCCAAGCGCCACCTGATCCCCAAGCAAATGGAAGCGCACGGACTGAAAGCGGACGAGCTTGCCTTTGCCGACGACGGGCTGCGGGCGATCATCCGCCATTACACGCGTGAAGCCGGGGTCCGCACGCTCGAACGCGAGCTGGCCAAGGTCGCACGCAAGTCGCTTCGTCAGATCCTCGAAGCGAAAGCCGAGCGGATCGAGCTGACTCCTGACAATGCCGGTGAGTTCCTCGGGGTGCGCCGCTACCGCTTCGGTGTCGGCGAGGAGGAGGATCAGATCGGCGCGGTCACCGGCCTCGCCTGGACCGAAGTCGGCGGTGAGTTGCTGACGATCGAGGCGGTGACCGTGCCGGGCAAGGGCCAGGTGCGCACGACCGGCAAACTCGGCGAGGTCATGCAGGAATCGGTTCAGGCAGCGATGAGCTTCGTCAAGGCGCGCTCGCCAAGCTTTGGCGTCAAGCCGAGCATCTTCGCCAAGAAGGACATCCACATCCACTTGCCTGAGGGCGCGGTTCCGAAAGACGGACCTTCGGCGGGCATCGGGATGGTTACGGCGATGATCTCGACGTTGACCGGAGTTGCTGTCCGGCGTGACGTCGCCATGACGGGCGAAGTGACACTGCGCGGACGTGTGCTACCGATCGGTGGCCTCAAGGAGAAGCTGCTGGCGGCGCTACGCGGCGGCATCACGACTGTCCTGATCCCGGCGGAGAATGAAAAGGATTTGGTCGAGATTCCCGCAAACGTCACCGCGGGGCTGGAGATCGTGCCGGTGTCGCACGTCGACGAAGTGCTCGCGAGAGCACTTGTCGGTCCGCTCACTGCGATCGAGTGGACCGAGGCTGACGAGCAGGCAGTGATTCCACCGCATGGGACGGAGCCTCCGACGCTTCGTCACTGATCAGATTCGCCCACTAGGCTTTGGCTGATCGAATGGATATTGTCGGGGTTTGCTTCGATCAGGTGGGCACATGAACAAGCAGGAACTTATCGGCCAGGTTGCCGACCGCGCCGGGCTTAGCCGGAATGATGCGAGCCGCGCGATCGAGACAATGCTGGAGGTGATCACTGCCACTCTGAAGCGTGGAGATGAGGTGCGCCTGGTCGGGTTCGGGAATTTTTCGGTCACTCGCCGCAAGGCGTCTACTGGCCGCAATCCGAGAACCGGGGAAGCGATGCAGATCAAGGCCAGCTCCCAGCCGAAGTTCCGTCCCGGCAAGATCCTCAAGGACGCGGTTCAGTAGGTCGGGCCGGGCTGGACAGGCCCGCCGTGCTGACTTATGCGCCCCCGACCGGGAGCAGCGTGGGCGCGTAGCTCAGTGGTAGAGCACTGTGTTCACACCGCAGGGGTCGCAAGTTCAATCCTTGCCGCGCCCACCATGCTCTCTCCCGGCCAGCATCTAATCACGAAATACGACGGTCTTGGAGCCATTCGCGAGAATCCGGTCCTCCAGGAACCAGCGAACGGCCCGGGCGAGAACCCGCCGCTCGATGTCGCGGCCTTTCCGCGCCAGATCATCCGGAGTGTCGGAGTGGCTGATCCGCTCCACATCCTGCTCGATGATCGGTCCTTCATCCAGGTCCGCGGTTACAAAATGAGCGGTCGCTCCGATCAGCTTGACCCCTCGCTGATGCGCCTGATGGTAGGGCTTTGCGCCTTTGAAGCCGGGCAGGAAGCTGTGGTGGATGTTGATGCATCGCCCGGCCAAATCCGATGAAAGATCATCCGACAGGATCTGCATGTAGCGCGCCAGGACGACCAAATCGGGGTTGGTCCCGCCGATGATCGTTCGGATCTGTTGCTCCTGCTCGGCCTTCGTATCCTTCGTCACCGGCAGATGATGGAAGGGCACTCCGTCAGTAAGCGACACGGTCAATGCGGAGCGGGGATGGTTGCTGATGATTCCGACCACGTCCATCGGCAGCTCGCCAATTCGATTGCGGTACAGCAGGTCGTCGAGGCAGTGATCGAACCTGGAGACCAACAGCAGCGCCCGCTTCCGCTCGTCCTTTCGCCGCATCTTCAGGTCCATCGCAAAATGAGAGCGCATCTGCTCAAGCTGCGGCTCGAGGTCCCGCATTGCATTCTGCGCCAGGTCGAACACGACCCGCATGAAAAACCGGCCAGTGGTGACATCGTCGAATTGCTGGGCCTCGAGGATGTTCCCTCCCGCGTCCGCCAGCGCCGATGCAACTGAGGCCACGATCCCCGGCCGATCATCGCAAGACAAGGTCAAGATATAGGCTGTTCGCATCGAGCTGAGCTTTGCTACGGGTCAGGAGAGTTGGCGCGGCAGGTGGCACAGCCGCCGCCGGAACGATAGTCGTATCAAGCCGGAATTCGAGATTGGGGATAATGATGGGTGAGGCGCTGGACAATGACGCGGTGGCTGCCGCTGCGTTTCGCCGGTTGATTGCGCATTTGCAGCATCGCGCCGACGTCCAGAACGTCGATCTGATGGGGACCGGTGGCTTTTGCCGCAATTGCCTCGCCGACTGGCTGATGGAGGCGTCCAACGAGCAGGGTAGTCCAATCAGCCGCGATGGCGCTCGCCAAGTCATTTACGGCATGCCTTACGAGCATTGGAAAGCTGCACAGCCGCCCGCCACCGCGGAGCAACTCGCGCGCATGGAGCAGAGCGTTGCCCGCAACCAGCGCTAGTGAGGACAAGCGGGCAGTCGGCCCGTTCCGAGTTACGCCGATCGGCCTCGGCTGCATGGGGCTGAGTCACGCTTACGGATATCCGCCGACCCGCGAGGATGCCGTCGACTTCCTCAACCGCGCGCTCGATCTCGGCTATGATTTCCTCGACACCGCGGCGGTGTATGGGTTTGGTGGCAATGAAGAGCTGATCGGGAAGGCGATCAGCCATCGTCGCGACGAGTTTGTGCTCGCTTCGAAGTGCGGCCTGCTTGGCGGCAAGGACAGCAGGGTGATTGACGGCCGCCCCGAGACCCTGTTGCGGACGCTTGATGAGGCGCTGGTCCGGCTGCGAACCGACGTCATCGACCTTTATTATCTGCACCGCTGGGACAAGAGCGTTCCACTCGAGGAGTCGGTCGGCGCACTGGGTCGAATGGTCGAATCAGGCAAGGTTCGAGCGATCGGCTTGAGCGAAGTGTCAGCCGCAATGATCCGCAAGGCCCACGCGGTTCATCCGATCACGGCGGTTCAGAACGAATATTCCCCGTGGACCCGCAACGTCGAGCTTGGCGTGCTGAACACGACTCGTGAATTGGGAATCGCGCTCGTGGCCTTCTCGCCGGTCGGGCGCGGTTTTTTGGCCGGAGCTGTGCGCGGTTCGGGTGACTTGCCGGAGGGCGACTTTCGCCGAGGGATGCCGCGGTTCCAGGGAGAAAATCTCGCCCACAATCTTCGGCTGCTCGGACAGTTCGAAACCATTGGTGACGAGTTAGGCTGCACTCCGGCCCAACTGGCACTGGCGTGGGTGCTGTCGAGGGCGGATCATGTCGTCGCGATTCCCGGCACCACCTCCCGGGCGCACGCCGAGGAAAATCTTCAGGCGCTTGCGGTGCAACTTCCCCAAGAGGCGATCACCAGGATTGAAACTATCCTCGGCCCGCACAGCATTGCCGGAGGCCGCTATAGTGAGGCGATGCAAGCTTCGGTCGATACGGAAGAATTTCCGCCCGACTAGGACAGATAGGCTGGGTTGAACCCAGCGATCCGTTTGAGCTCGGTCCATTCGCGGATGAGGATCTCGCGACCCTCCCGCTCGATCAGGCCTTGGCGTTCGAGGTCTGCGAAGACGCGGTTGACGTTGACGGAGGTTTGTCCGGTGATGTCGGCGATCTGCTGCTGCGTGAAGGGATTGCTAAGCCGGTTGGAGCTTTCCCGCCGGGTCAGGCGGAACGCGGTTTCGCACAACAGATGAGCGACCCGTGCCGTCGAATCCCGCCGCCCGGTGTTGACCAGCCACTCATAGCCAATCGAAGAATGGCGCTGCATCTGCCGGAACAGGAAGATGCCAAGCTCCGGATTGGCATCGAGCACTCCGTTGACGTCACTGGCCTTGGCGACCAGCAGCTCGCTCTTGACGATCGCCTGCACCCCATAGTCGGCTTCGCCTTCGCGCGGGAGCACGGCTTCCCCTGGATAGCGCAGCGCGATGATCTGCCGTCCCGCCGAGCCGTTCTGCTTGAATTTGGCGATCAAGCCGGACAGCACGAAAATCAACTCGTCGCCCGGAGCTCCGATCTCGCGGAACGTTCGCTTGGGATCGGCGGTGATGGCCTTCTTCGGGATATCGCTCAGTTTTTTAGCGAGTTGCCGGCACATGCCTGCAGTTACGAGAATTTCAGTGAGGTCGACGGGCTCTGACTTTTTCTCGGAGCTTTTCGGCATGGCAATCACTCCCTGACGTCCCTCCACTGTGTCAGGATGGGACAAACACATTACGAGCGATAATGATCAGGATTAGCGCTACCATTCTGTAGAATTTTTGTAACGATTCGCAAAGGGTGGCGCGCGCGCTTCGTCGCAAGTTTGCCGGAGCCTTGCCTTACTTCAGCACGAACCCTAAGGGATCGGCGCGCCGTCAGGTGTTCATGGCGATCGTAGCTCAGCTGGTTAGAGCATCGGTTTGTGGTACCGAGGGTCGCGGGTTCAAGTCCCGTCGATCGCCCCATTTTCGGACATTCGCTTGATGAGTAGCCTCTGGGCGCTTCCTGATTTCGACGACCATGAGGCTGTCCACCTCCTTACCGACCGCGCGAGTGGGTTGAGGGCGATCATCGCGGTTCACTCGACGCACCTCGGTCCATCAGCGGGAGGAACCCGCTTCTGGCACTATCCGAACGAGGAGGAGGCGCTGACCGATGCGCTCCGCCTGTCGCGCGGCATGTCGTACAAGAACGCGTTGGCCGGCCTCCCGCTCGGCGGCGGCAAGGCGGTGATCCTTGCCGATCAGACCGCCACGAAAACGGCTGCGATGCTGGCTGCGTTCGCCCGATCGATCGATCAACTCGGCGGCCGTTACGTCACCGCTCAGGATGTCGGGATGAGCCAGTCAGACATGGTCGAGATTCGCCGCCATACGCGCCATGTCGCCGGCCTTCCATCCGCCGCCATGAATCCACACCACCAGCGGCAGCGGCT
>CAMLKX010000078.1 GCA_946480515.1 uncultured Sphingomonadaceae bacterium
ACCACCCGGGCCGGGGCCGCTTTCCGCAGGTTGGGCAGCAGCAGCTTGGTCAGCAGAAATGGAGCGAAATAATTCACCGCCATCTGGCTCTCGAAGCCATCGGCGGTGCGGGTCAGCGGCGGTCCCATCAGGCCGGCATTGTTGATCAGCAGGTCAAGCGGTCTTTCGCCCCATCGGCCGGCGAAATCACGCACGGATTTCATCGACAGCAAGTCAACGTGTTCCACCTTCGGTGAAGCGACACCGCACTTCGCGATATCCTGTGCGACGCCTTTTCCGGCGGCAGTGTCGCGCACCGCCAAGGTCACGTCAGCACCGGCGCCCGCCAAGGTTCGGGCGATTTCCACGCCGACCCCTGACGATGCGCCGGTGACGATCACGCTACGGCCTGTCAGATCGAACCCGGCCAGCACATCGTCAGCCGTTCGCTCTGCAGGACTTCGCACCGCAGCTTGTGTGGTAGGCATCCTCTCTCCGGATTTTCTCGCTGCGCCAGTCGATTATCTCTGATCGCGACATCGCGGCCAATGGGCCTGTAGGGCAGACACGGTCCATTTTAGCATGATGGAAAAAGTCGCAGCACCATAGTAAGGGTGGAGCGTGAGTGACCCTGCCTCACAGCCGATTCACATTCGGGAAGCGCAGAAGCTGCCGGACCTCGTCACTGCGCGGGTCGACACCGACTTGGCGGTAGTGGAACTGTGCGCGTTTCCGGAGGTGGCTGCGCAAACGATCGTCGTTGCGGAGTCCGAGTCGGTCCTGGCCCTGGGCCTTTCCGCATTGCTGCCAAATGCGGAAGGTCGTTTTCATGCGGGCGCGCCGGCGCGTTTTGCTCGTTTCGGGCCGTTGAGCTTCCGCCCCGCCGGCATTCCGCTCGAAATGCGGGTGACGAGCGGCGCATTTCGCACCATTCGCTGTCGCTTCAAGGATGATCGGCTGGCCCAATTTGCTCCGGGCGAGGAATGGGCTGAGGCCGAGATTGCCGCATGTTTCGACATCCGTTCTCCGGCCATCGAGGACGCGATGCTCCGATTGGCGGAGGAAGCCGACGATCCGCGGAGCGACACTGGTCAGCTGGCCCAAGCGCTCGTTCAATGCATCCTCGTTGATCTGGCTCGCTATCTTGCGCACGCTAGACAGCTCGGCCTCCGACGGTCGGGCGGACTGGCCCCGCGCCGGCTTCGGGAGGTGCTGGCACGGATCGAAGCCACCGGCCCGCCGCCAAGTATTGATCAATTGGCCGCGCTTTGCGGGATCAGCCGCTTTCACTTCATGCACGCGTTTCGAGCAACGATGGGCAGCAGCGCCGGTGCCTATATTCAGGACGCGCGAATGCGGCGGGCGAAGAATTTGCTGGCAAGTGGAGACCAGCCAGTTGCAGCAGTCGCAAGCGAACTCGGGTACCGTTCGGCGGCGTCCTTTGCCGCCGCATTCACCAAGGCAGCTGGCCGGTCCCCGAGCGCTTATCGCTCGGTGTTCAGATCGTAGCGGCGATCAGCGAACAATCGCCGGGTGAGGGATGCGTGGTTCCCCGAGCATCTCCCTGTAAGAAGGCGGCTTGCGCCCGCCCTCTTCGGTGATCCCGTAACGCTCGGCGATCTCCGCGCCGATCACCGTCTGCCCGTTCAGTTCCGCCAGGTTGGGGTCATTGTAGATCGCGTGAATCAGGCGGCCGTTGAACTCAGGGGTTTCAGCCTGCGCCATGAAGCCTGCATACTCATCCGGATGCTCGGCTAGCGTCCGTTTGCTGCGTTCCGTCAGCAGCGGGCCCATCCACAGCGAAATCGCCGCTACCTGAGTCCCGGATTCGCGGAAGTCGACGGCCATGTCGGCGGCGAACTTGTCCACTCCAGCCTTCTGAGCGCCATAAGCGGCGCCATGCATGTAGCACACCGATCCGAAGGATGAGGTGAAGGCGATCAGCCCCCGGTTCCGGGGCACCATCAGCTTGGCGGCATGGTACGACGCTTGATAATGACTGATCAGCCCGACCTTGAGAATGTCGCCGAGGTCGATCGACTTCTCCCAAAAGGGCCCCGGTTCGACCAGATCATCGTGGATTGCGGCGACATTATTGACCAGAATATCCAGCTTGCCGCTGTCACTCCGAACCCGCTCGAACAGCGCCGCGATTTCGTCGGGATTGCTGTGATCAACCTGGACAGGAATGCCTTCGCCGCCAGCCTGTGTGACCGCTTCGGCGGCCGAGCCAATTGTGCCAGGCAGCGGAGCCACCCCCTCCTCCAGCGTGCGGCCGGTGACATAAACCCGCCATCCTTGCTCACCGAGCGCAATGGCAATTCCGCGTCCAGCACCTCTGCTGGCGCCGGTCACGACGGCGACATTCCGATCAGTGCTCAAGATTTTGGTCCTCCCGATAAGAAGATCGATGGCGCAGAACCCGTCGCCCTGGTTCGAGGACGAACGAGACGGTTACGCTGGATCAGAGCTGCTAGGCGGCTTTGCTTCCGCCCGGCCGACTGTCGTGGGTTACGACCAATCCGTTCACGCGCTTGCGAATGTCGGCAGCGCGCTCACGCGAGTTGTAGAACTGGCTGTACCAGATCCGCATCTTCGCATAGGGTCCGTCATTGGGGATCGCCAGTGGCTTGAACGCAGGCCGCTTGTTCGCCCAGATCTCGAAATCCTGCGCAAACGCCTGCCGGCTCGCTTCCTGATACTGGAACGCAGCAGCTCGCTGTTCCTCGGTAATCGCGCTCGAGCCATCGTTCGCCTTGACCATGAGCATATGCCACGCGCGCACCTTGCCATCGTCAATCGGGGTATGGGTGATGGTGATAAACGAATCCATCGCCCCGGCCATTTCCGACTGGAGAATCGAAGGTCCGGTGTACCAGGTGTCGAGGACAAGCTGGTCTTCCGGATTGCTCGTCAGGGTCCGGTGTCCGGCGCTGTAATATTGGTGGACGATGTGATCCTTGAACTCGTTGGCGAAGTACATGAAGTCCTTCGCGCCGTGGATCGGAATGAAGTGACCGAAGTCCGCCATGTTGTCGACAATTTCGACTCCGTGACCGTCGAGCTCGCCCATCAGATCGATTTTCCAACGAAGCCAGCCCGGTTCATCCCAATGCCCGCCGAAATTCGGTAGCGGAAATTCCGGTTCCAACCCTTCCGGATCGTACCACATCCAGATGATCCCGGCCCGCTCCTGAACCGTAAAGGTCTTCAGGCACGCCGCCTTGGGAATGAAGTTCGAATAGGGAATGTCATCGCACTTGCCATCCGGTCCGTAGCGCCAGCCGTGAAACGGGCAGCGGATGGACTCGCCTTGCACCTGCTCCTTGTCGCGGACGATGTAGGAGGTGGTATTCTTCGCCAGGTGGGCGCCCATGTGGGGGCAATAAGCTTCAACCAGGTAGGGCTTGCCGCTTTCCCCCCGGTACAGGACCATGTCCTCGCCAAAATAGCGCAGGGCGACTGGGGAGTCGGACACCTCCTCCGCCCCAGCGATCATGTACCAGCCGCGGCCAAATGTGTGTTCGCCGAGACCATAGTCTTGCGATTTCGCCATCGTTTTGAATTCCTCGTCCTAACGTAGCCGCACTGCAGTGCGGAGCATTGCCGCACGATTAACTTCTTCCAACGCGCAACGGGAGTCTCTTGTGCCGCACAGCTGCAGTGCAATAATGCACGGTCATGGAGTGGAGCGATCTTCCCATCTTTCTAGAGGCAGTGCGGAGTGGATCCTACACCGCTGCCGCGCAGGTGTTAAACTGTAACCGAACGACGGTGGGGCGAAGGGTCGAAGCTTTGGAAAAGGCGCTGCAGATCAGCCTTTTCCGCGAAACGCCGACGGGCCCGGAACCGACTTCGGAGGGGCAAGTCGTGCTTGACGCTGCTCTGCAGATCGAGGCGCAAATTGGGGAGCTGAGGCAGCGGCTGAGTCTCGGGGGCTCTCGTCCAGAACGGATTCGCATCGCCAGCAGTGCGGCCATCGCCACGGAGTTTCTCGGCGAAATTGCCGAGTTCCAGCGGGATCATCCTGGTACGACGATTGAGCTGTTGAGCGAAATCGACCCGCTTGATGCGGTCGGCCGGCGGCGCGCCGATCTTGCGGTCGCTTTGACGCGCGCACCTCCGCAACGGCTGACCGGCGTTTCTATCGGACCTGTGGATCAGGCTCTCTATCAATGCGGCACTGGCGCCCAGGATCGGCTGCTGCTGTGGGGTCAGGAAGCCGAGGCGCTACTGCCGCGGCATTGGGCAGCCGCGAATCTTTCGTCTCCTGACCTGAGTTCGATTGCTGAGGCACGCTTCAACGGCTGGCCTGAGCTCAGACAGGCGGTCGCCGCCGGCTTGGGCCGGGCCTATCTGTGTTGCTTTGTCGCCGACATGGAACCTTCACTGACTCGGATAGGCCCGCCGGAAACGCGCTGGAGGACGGAGATGTGGCTCCTTCGACGCGCGGCCGCTCCACCCTCGCCGGCCATTATCGAACTCATCGAATTTCTTCAGGCGAGGCTCGGCCGCCGTCTCATGGCGGGCTCTGCAGCCTAAACGACTCTTGTCCTGCCGAGGCTGGAGAGGAGCGGCATCGACCAGGAAGGATCGTCGCCGTCTGATCGGCCGTGCGCTGCATCGGCTCCGATCCGGGCAAAACGCGCCTCGTCAACCTCGCGGATTTCGCCGGCATCGAAGACGAGGGAGCGGTAAAGAAATTTCCACTCTCCGGAGCGCCGTTGATAGCGGTCCAGATACCGCCCGTAGACAATATATTCGCGCCGCTCCGGTGGATGCGTTCGATGATAGGCCCGCACGAGATGCTCACCGTCGGCTTCGTCGCCGTCGATCGCAAATACGCTATTGGTGATGCTGTGTATGGTCAGCTCCCATGGGGCGACGGCGGTTGGCAGCCACTCTACGAACGCGTCAGGACCACCGCGAAACATCGCGCCATGATCGTCGATCGCATCATCATGATAGAGTGAACGCACAAGCGCAAAATCCCGCCGATCGCAGCCGCGGCAATAGAGCATCACCAGGCGCCGAAGCGCGATTTCGTCAAGAAGTTCGCGTTCCATCGTCAACTTTCCGACCTCCTTCGGGCTACGCACTCTGCTGACCAATCGCCGAGACAAAGCCTTGGACAGTCGATAAGGTAACGGCGGCGCTACGCGAATCAATAAAGCGTCGTGGAGTATGGGATGCTACGCAAAAATGCGCGCGTTGTGGTGCGTGCCCTGAGCGAGCGTGATCGTCCTTGGCGAGATCGACCGTGATCGAAGAAGCTCAGATGAAGGCGGCCCTTCAGGCCTATGTCGACCGGGCAAATGCCGGTGATGCAGAAGGCCTGGTCGCCCTGTTCAGCTCCGATGCGACCATCGAAGACCCGGTTGGAACGCCGCTGAAGCGCGGGAAAGAGATTGCCGCCTGGTTCGCCGATACCGTCGCCTTCAAGACCCGCATCACTCCGCAAGTGCCGCTGCGCGGCTCCCACGGCAGAGAGGCGGCGCTTGTTTTCGACGTCGAATTCACGCCCCCAGACGGGGTCCGCACACGCATCCGCTCGGTCGATGTGTGCGCATTCGACGATGCAGGAAAAATCATCAGTCTCCGCGCCTTTTGGGGTCCCGGAGACGTGGAGCCGATTGGAGAGGATTGAGGATGGAAAAAGTCATCTACGCGCTGTGGGCGCACGAAGGCGAACGCCGTGAGGAGCTCAACCGGCGTCTTCGGCGCGAGGTAGCGCCCAAGCTGCTGCAACGACCAGAAGTGCGCGGATTGCGGCTCAATCTGCAGGACGAGGCGGTCGCTCCGGCGGAGCCTCTGCGCCAGGTTGGAACCAAGCCTCAGATGGATGCCGCTGTTCAGCTGTGGCTTGATTCTGCTCATGACCGGTTCCGCGCACCGATCGACGCCGTCCTCGGCGAAGCGTCGAGCGAGCTCGGGGCTTGGCTGGTTCTCGATTCAACCATCATCCGCAACACCGAACATCCGCCTCTCCCTGATTCGCGCACCGAAGGATGGTCGCAATTCTGCTTCATCCAGAAGCCGGAGCGCCTTTCCTATGACGAGTGGCGCCATAATTGGCAGACCCTGCACACGCCCGTCGCGATCGATACCCAGTCGAACTTCGAATATATCCAGAATCTGGTTATCCGCCCGCTGATCGAAGGGCCGCATGCCTATGCGGCGATCGTCGAGGAATGCTTCCCCGCTGCTGCGATGACCGATCAGGCGGTATTTTTCGATGCCGTGGGAGACACCGACAAATTTCAAAAGAACACGCAAGAAATGGCGGACAGCTGCGCCCGGTTCATCGACTTCGGCAGCATCGATGTTCTCCCGACCAGCCAGTATGACCTGCGGGCGCCAGTTTCCGCCGCAGTTAGCGAACGCGCGCTGGAGGCGAGTTACTGACATGGGCCAAGCGGAGCTTCTGGAAAAGAAGGTGCGTGCGAATGCCCGCGTCAAGCACCTGTTGTCGCCAGGACGGATCGGGTCGCTCGAACTTAAGAACCGGCTGTTGGTGACCGCCATGGGCGTCAGCCTTGCGGAGGACGATGGAACGGTCGGCGATCGCCTGCTCGATTACCATCGAGCCCAGGCGCGGGGCGGGGCTGCGCTGATCATAACGGGGGTTTGCGGCGTCGCCTGGCCGGTTGGGGCGGTTCAGCGCAACCAGATTGGGATCTCGGACGACCGCTTCATTCCTGGTCTCACTCGGCTGACGGAGATGGTCCATGCCGAAGGCGGCCTCGTCGCCGCCCAGCTTCACCATGGCGGGCTGGTCGCGGGCTATTCCGCCATCGATGGGCACCCCCTGTGGGCGCCGGCCACTCCTCCGCCGTTCAGCGGTGACTTTCCCAGCTTCTTCCTTCCGGACGAGCAATTTGGGGCGGGCTTGTCAGTGCCGCAGATCAAGGTGCTTGAGAAAGAGGATATCGCGCTCGCAATCCGGCAATATGCTGAAGGTGCGGCGCGAGCGAAGAAGGCGGGGTTCGACGCCGTCGAAATCCATGGCGGCCACGGCTATTTGCTGTCCTCGTTCATGTCGCCGTCGACCAACACGCGGACCGATGAGTATGGCGGCAGTCTGGAGAACCGGGCCCGACTCCTGCTCGATGTGGTTCGCGCCGTCCGAGGCGCCGTCGGCCAAGAGTTTACCGTATGGGTGAAGTTCGACTCGCGTGAAATTGGCAAAAAAGTCGGGATCACCATCGAGAACGCGTGTGAGGTCGCGCCGATGATCGAGGCGGCAGGTGCCGATGGGCTCACCGTCAGCTCCTACCACGACACCGGCAAGGGCAAGCATCACTCGGACTCGAACATCCCCCATGAGCCAGGAGCGCACATCGAATTCACCCGCCGGATCAAGCGATCGGTTTCGATTCCCGTAATTTCGTCCGGCCGGATCGAGATGAATGTTGGCGACAAGGCGATCGAAGCCGGCGACTTCGACTTCCTCGCGCTTGGCCGGAAAATTCTTGCCGACCCGGAACTGCCACGAAAGCTGGAGGAGCAGAGAGAGGCCGAGATCCGCCCCTGCATCTACTGCTATACCTGCGTGAGCGCGATTTACTACGGCGACTCGGTGCGGTGCGCAGTTCGGCCGGAGACCGCCTTCGAAGGCCGAAACTGGTCGCCATCTTCGACTGCTCGCCGGGTCGTGGTGATCGGTGGCGGGCCCGGCGGGATGGAGGCAGCGCGGCGCCTCGACTCAGCCGGGCACGAGGTGATCCTGCTTGAGCGTGGAGTCCGGTTAGGCGGTACCCTTCAGTTTGCCGGCCTGGCCTATGAGCCGAACGAGCGGCTGCTGAATTGGCTCAGGCGCGGGATTGAAGCATCTCGGGTCGATGTGCGGCTGCGGACCGAAGCGACTCCGGAGCTTGTGGCCTCGCTGCGCCCCGACGCCGTGCTGGTCGCCACGGGCGCAGTTCGCGACATGCCGCCGATCCCCGGCAGTCACCTCGATCATGTCCTGAGTGGGGATGATCTTCGGAACATGATGCTTGGTGAACAATCGGCCGAGCTGAAGCGGAAAACCGGACTGGCAACGCGCCTTGCGACCAGGATCGGCGGAATGACCGGTGCGACCGCCAATCTCGAGCTGGTTCGCAAGGCAACGCATGCGTGGATGCCACTCGGCAAGCAGGTGGCAATTATCGGCGGCGAGCTAGTGGGTCTCGAACTGGCCGAATTTCTCATGGAACGAGGCCGCGAGGTGGTGGTGATCGGGGAGGCGCCGAAGTTCGGCGCCGGATTGACGCTCGTTCGCCGGATGCGCCTGATCACTGAACTTGCCGAGCATGGCGTGCGGATGTTCCCGGCGTCCTCCGACATTGTGATTGAGCCAGCTGCGGTCCAGTTCACCGATGGAGAGGGGGCTTCACAGGTGGTTTCGGCGGACCATGTTGTGGTGGCAACCGGCGCGCATGGCGACTCGCGTTTAGCCGATGCACTCCGCGAGGCCGGTCTTGAGGTGCGTACGTTCGGCGACTGCACCGGCGTTGGCTATATCGAGGGCGCGATCCGCGGAGCAGCCGAAGCC
>CAMLKX010000079.1 GCA_946480515.1 uncultured Sphingomonadaceae bacterium
GAACGGGCCCGACAACTGCTCATCGAGCCACGACGCCGCGGATTCGCGGAACGCCTGCAGTTCCGGGGCAAAGGTGAGCTGCATCGTCAGGCGACCTCGAACAATCCGGCCGCGCCCATCCCTCCGGCGATGCACATCGACACCACCACATATTTGACGCCGCGCCGCTTGCCTTCGATCAGTGCATGGCCGACCAGCCGGGAGCCGGTCATTCCGAAGGGATGCCCGATCGCGATGCCGCCGCCGTTGACGTTCAGCTTTTCCGGATCGATTCCGAGCTCGCGCTGACAATAAATTGCCTGGCTGGCGAACGCCTCGTTGATTTCGAACAGACCGATGTCGTCCAGCTTCAGCCCAGCGCGTTGCAGCAGCTTCGGGATGGCGAACACCGGCCCGATTCCCATCTCCTCCGCCTTGCACCCGGCAACCTGAAAGCCGCGGTAAACGCCAAGGATCGGCAGCCCCTCTTTCTGCGCGGTGTCGAGATCCATCACCACTTGCGCCGAAGCACCGTCAGAAAGCTGCGAGGCATTGCCGGCGGTGATGTGCTTGCCTTCCTTGATGACCAGACCGTCCTTGAACACCGGCTTCAGGGAAGCCAGCCTCTCATAGGTGGTGTCCGCCCGAACGCCTTCGTCGCGATCGAGCGTAACCTGCTCCTTGCCGGTCTCATTCCCTTCCTTGTCGAACAGCGCCTTGGTCACCGAGATGGGGACGATCTCGTCCGCAAAAGCTCCGGCGGCTTGCGCTGCGGCAGCTCGCTGTTGGCTGCGCTCGGCGAAGCGGTCCTGATCCTCGCGGCTGACCCCGTAGCGCTCCGCGACCAGTTCAGCGGTTTCAATCATCACCATATAAGCATGGGGATCGTGCTGCTTCACGAATTCCGACCGGTTGCGGAAGGTCGGCGCGTGCTTGCCGATCGTCAGGGAGATGCTTTCCATCCCGCCTGCAACCGCTGCGTCAATCTCGTCGGCGACAATCCCGCGGGCTGCCAGCGCGATCGCGGTCAAACCCGATCCGCACTTGCGGTCGAGGGTGAAACCGGCGGTGGAGTCGGGCAGCACAGAGCCATGCACCGTCAACCGCCCGAGATTGTAGCTTTGCGTGTTCCAGTGATTGCCCACGCCGAGGTACACATCATCGATCCGAGCCGGATCGATCCCCGCCCGCTCGATCGCCGCGTTGACGACGTGCGCGGACATGACCGGCGCTTCGGTATCGTTGAACGCACCGCGATAGGCCTTGCCGACGCCGGTCCGTGCCGTGGAGATGATGGCGGCTTCCCGCATGAATCAGTTCCTCTCAAAATCCGTGCATGTTGGTCGGACCCCAGAAGGCCCGCATCTCGACAACCTTGCCTTGGTCGTCGAATTTGAAGGTGTCGATCACGTCAATCCGCTTCGGTCCGCCGTCATAGTTGAGGTTCACCGAGAAAGGGAACACGGCGTAGGAGCCAACCACCCGAACCGGTCCCTCGAGTTTCAGCTTGGCGCCCGTTGCCATCGACTGCTCATAGAAGGTGCGCACTGCATTCCGGCCCTTGTGGATCGGTGATCCGATCGGGTCCTCCACGGTGCAATTTTCTGCATAAAGCGAAGCAACGGCTTCGGCGCTACCCGCTTCGAACGCGGCCACATAAGCCTCGACGACGGCGACCATTTCGGCAGGTGTTGGCATTAGTGACTACTCCGGAAAATAGCGATTGATGGTGTCGACGACGAGCGCCGGCTTGTCTTTACCTTCGATTTCTACCGTCACGCGGATCACGCACTGGATGGCGCCGCCCTTGACCTCTTCCGCGGAAATAATCTCGCCAGTCCCGCGGATGCGGGAGCCAACCACCACCGGGTTGAGAAAACGGGTACGGTCCATCCCGACGTTTACGCCGGCCGAAAATCCGCGAACTTCGATCATCTGCGGCATGAACAGGTTGACCAGGCTCATCGTCAGATAGCCATGGGCGATGGTCGCTCCAAACGGACCATCCTTGGCGCGGTCCGGATCGACGTGGATCCATTGCATGTCGCCGGTCACGCGTCCGAACTCGGTAATCCGGTCCTGGTCGATCGTGAGCCAGTCGCTCACGTCGAGCTTAGCCCCTTCCTGACCCAGCAGCCCTCGCGGAGTTTCGAAGACTTTAGCCATGTCAGGCGTGCTGGCTCGAGACCGCGAGGACTTCACCGGTCATGTAAGAAGAAAGATCGGAGGCGAGGAACATCATCACGTTGGCGATCTCCCACACTTCCGCCGGCCGTCCGAACGCCTCCCGCTCGACCAGCTTGTCGAGCGCCTCCTGAGTCGTCACCTTGGCAAGGAACGGGTGCATTGCGAGGCTCGGCGAGACCGCGTTGATCCGGACGTTGTGCTCCGCCGCTTCGACTGCCGCACATCGGGTGAAGGCCATCACACCAGCCTTGGCCGCGGCGTAATGGGCCTGGCCCTTTTGCGCCCGCCAGCCGAGCACCGAAGCATTGTTGACCATCACTCCGGACTTGGCCGCATACATCGCCGGCAGAAACGCGCGGGTCATCCGGAACAAGGAGGTCAGCGTGACGTCGAACACGCGGTTCCACTGCTCATCGGTCATGTCCACGACCGAGATCTCGCCGCCCAGGCCAGCATTGTTGATCAGCACATCGACCCGCCCGAGCTCCTTCACCGCAGCGTCGCGAAGACCCTGAACCTGCTCTTCATTGGTCACATCACAGACGAAGGTCGCCGGCCGGGTTCCGACCGCCTCGGCAATCTTGTCCGCCGACTCGTCCAGCCGACGCTCATGGAAGTCGCTGATCAACAGCGTTCCACCTTCTTCCGCGGCCCGCTTCGCCGCCGCGAACCCGATACCCGTCCCCGCCGCAGCGGTGATGACAACGGTTTTGCCCTTCAGCAGCCCGCGTGGCTCAGGGTAGGGCGGCACTGGAGAAGTGATCGTCATCTGGATTCCTCAAGGATGATGCTCGCGAGCTTTTCGCGATGCTGCTCTGCGGTGCCAAGCCAACTGGAGGTTGCCCGCGCCCGCTTGAAATAGAGATGGGCATGATGCTCCCAGGTGAAGCCGATCCCGCCGTGGATCTGGATCGCTTCGCCGGAGCAATGACGGAAACAATCCGACGCCCAGGAACGGGCGATCGAACAGGCCTCCGCCAGTTCAGGACTCCCCTCGGCGATCGCCGCAGCGGCATAAAGCGCAGCCGACCGAGACGCTTCGATCTGCAGCATCATGTCCGCGAGCATGTGCTTGATCGCCTGGAAGGAGCCGATCGTGCGACCGAACTGGATCCGCTGCTTGGCGTATTCGACCGTTGAATCGAGACAGAATTGCGCGCCGCCAGTCTGCTCCGCCGCGAGCAATCCGCTGCCGATCATCAACACGCGTTCGATCGCCGCTCTCGCACTGCCACGATCGCCCAAAACCATCCCGGTCTCGATCTCGCAGTCGAACGTCAGTCGTGCGAAGCGCCGAGTCCTGTCGAGTGTGGGCAAAGCTTCGACGCTCAACCCAGTGTCACTGGAAGGAACAGCGATCAGACTGTCGTCGTCGGTGGCCACGAGGATCAGGTCCGCAACATGGCCGAAGGTCACATAGTTCGAAACGCCGGTCAGCTGGCCGTTTCGAACCGTTGGCCGATCAGCAATCCCGGCGAAGCTCGCCTTCAACTGTCCGGAGGCGAGCTTCGGAAGCCATTTGCGCTTCTGCTCTTCGCTTCCCGCGGCGAGGATCGCCTGCGCAGCCAGCACCGCTGTTTCGAAAAAAGGTATCGCTGCCAGCGTTCGGCCGGTTTCCTCAAGCACCAGCGCCATCTCGATTGCGCCCAGGCCCGATCCCCCGAACTGCTCGGGGATCATAAGCCCCGCGAACCCCATCTCCCCGGCCAGGGTAGACCACAGAGTTTCATCGAACCCGTGATCGCTATCCGCCATTTCGCGCAGTCGCTCTGGTCCAGCCGCGGCGGCCAGAAAGTCGCGAGCGCTGTCCTGGATGAAGCGCTGGTCTTCGGTAAGCGCAAACTCCATCGTCAGGCCGCGCCGTAGACAGGCTTGGCCGGCTCACGCTTGCGGATCAACTCGCGCACAATGCCGTCGAGCTCCGCCGCTTCGAACCGCGCGCCCTTGTCGTGGGCGGGACTGTCGGTCCAGCCCTGCGACAGGAAGATGGTGCCGCCTTTCAGCTCGAACACCTGGCCGGTCACGCCCTTCGATTGCTCCGAGACCAGGTAGGCGACGAGCGGCGCCATATTCTCCGGCGCGAACACATCGAATTCGCCGGGCTTAGCATCCATGTCGAACGCGCCGGTGCTGGTCATGCGGGTGCGGGCGTTCGGCGCCAGCGCGTTGGCGGTAATGCCGAGACGGCCGAGTTCCGCCGCTTGCACCAGGGTCAGGGTGGCGATGCCGCCTTTCGCCGTGGCGTAAGCCGACTGGCCGACGGACCCTTGAAGGCCCGCTCCGCTGGTGGTGTTGATGATCCGCGCATCAACCGGATTTCCCGCCTTCGACTGCGCGCGCCAATACTCAGCAGCATGGCGGCTGGTGCAGAAGTGGCCGCGAAGGTGCACCCGGATCACCGCATCCCATTCCTCGGGCGTGCAGGTGAAGAACATGCGGTCACGCACGAACCCGGCATTGTTCACCACCGCATGCAGGGCGCCGAAGCTGTCGAGCGCCTGCTCGACCATACGCTTGCCTGCTTCCCAGTCGGCGACATCGTCAGTGTTGGCGACCGCTTCGCCGCCCATCGCGCGAATCTCGTCCACCACTTGCTCGGCCGCGCCCTTGGTCTCGCCGGCCTCGCCGTGCGTGCCAACGCCGAGATCATTGACGACGACCTTTGCGCCTTCCGCGGCCAGGCCGAGTGCATAGGCCTTCCCGAGGCCGTTTCCGGCGCCAGTGACAATCGCCACCCGTCCTTCGCAAATCCCCATCAGTTCTGCTTTCCTTCGTTTTGTTTGGCCGCGCGCTCCTGCCGGATTGCCGCTGCACTACCGCTCAGCCTCACTGCAATGGCTTCGGAGCGAAGCCGCGGACGGTCCGCCTCAACCGCGGCCAAGGGCGCGCTTTCGATGAAATCCGTCAACGCCTCGCGGGCGAGCCGCTGATATTCGCCATGTCCGTCGTTCTTCCAGGTGACTTGCTCCGGGGCGAACTCGCGGACCACCTTTGCCGGATTGCCGGCAACGAGGCTGCGGGGAGGAGTTACGGTCTCCGATTTCACCAGCGCAAGCGCCGCGACGAGGTTCTCCGGGCCGATCTCCGCCTCGTCGAGAACGACCGCGTTCATGCCGATTAGCGCATTCTCGCCGATCACAGCGCCATGGATGATCGCCCCATGAGCGATCGTCGCACCGCGGCCGATCACCGTGTCCCGCACCGCGGACGCATGGACGGTAACGCTGTCCTGGATGCTGCTGTCGCCTTCG
Organism: uncultured Sphingomonadaceae bacterium; assembly: GCA_946480515.1. The sequence continues at coordinate 5,418 of CAMLKX010000079.1, forward strand.
ACGATGATCCGCCCGAAGTCGCCCCGCAGCGACGCACCCGGAGCGATGAAACAGCCCGGCCCGACGATCACGTCGCCGATCAGCGACGCAAGCGGATGCACATAGCTGGTCGGATGCACGACCGGGGTAATCCCCTGATAGGTGTAGCAGGGCATCGGGGAGTGCCTTCAGAGACGCTCGATGATCGTGACGTTGGCCTGCCCGCCGCCCTCACACATCGTCTGCAGGCCGTAGCGCCCGCCAGTTCGCTCGAGTGCGTTCAGCAGGGTAGTCATCAGCCGAGCGCCCGTGGCTCCGATCGGATGGCCAAGTGCGATGGCGCCGCCCTGGACATTGACCTTCTCGTGCGGGACGCCGAGTTCCTTCATCCAGGCCATCGGGACCGAGGCGAAGGCTTCATTGCACTCGAACAGGTCGATGTCGGCGATGCTCATCCCGGCTTTGCCGAGCGCATAGCGAGTCGCCGGGATCGGACCGGTCAGCATCCAAACCGGGTTCGCGCCGCGAACCGAAAGATGATGAATGCGTGCCCGCGGCTTCAGCCCATGCTCCTTCACCGCCCGCTCGCTGGCGACGAGGATTGCTGCCGCTCCATCGCAGTTCTGGCTCGCCACGCCTGCGGTTACGACGCCGCCCTCGCGGACCGGCTGAAGCGCTGCCAGTCCCTCCAGCGTGGAGTTTGGCCGGATCGTCTCGTCCTTGGCGAAATCACCCACGGGCACGATTTCATTGTCGAACCAGCCATTGTCCTGCGCTGCTTGCGCGCGCTGGTGCGAGGCTAGGCTGAACTCCTCCATCTCCTGGCGACTGATCTGCCACTTCTCAGCAATCATCTCCGCCGACCGGATCTGGTTGACTTCCTCGTCGCCGTAGCGGGCGTCCCACCCTTCCGAGCCGATGAACGGGCTGTCGAACCCATATTGCTGGCCAGCGGTCATCGCCGCCATGATCGGGATGCGGTTCATCGCCTGGCTGCCGCCCGCCACGACCAGGTCCTGGGTGCCGCTCATCACCCCCTGGGCGGCGAAGTGCACTGCCTGCTGTGAGCTTCCGCACTGGCGATCAACGGTGACGCCCGGCACTTCTTCCGGAAGTCCGGCGACCAGCCATGCTGTCCGGCCGATGTCGCCCGCCTGTCCGCCGATCGTCTCGGTGCAGCCCCAGACAACGTCCTCAATCGCGAGCGGATCGACGCCAGTGCGCTTCAACAATTCGCGGATCGGATGAGCGCCGAGATCGGCCGGGTGCATCGCGGCGAGCGAGCCCTTCTTGCGGCCGATGGGGGTGCGGACGGCGTCGATGATGTAGGCTTCAGGCATGGTCAGGCTTCTCGTGCAAAGGTCTGGTCCGGCCCCATGGGCTGGGTGAAGATGCGTGTGGCGATCCGTGCGCGGTGAAAAGCAGGCGTACCCCAACTGTGGGTCAGCGCCAGCGTGCGCTTCAGGAACAGGTGAACGTCCACCTCCCAGCTGTAGCCCATCGCGCCATGAACCTGGATCGAGGCGCGCGCCGCCGTATCGGCAGCTTCCAGCGCGACCAGCTTGGCATGGCTAACCCGGGCGCGAGCCTGGGTGTCGCGTGCGGCGATCTCGGCCGCCGCGGCGGCCACGACCGGCTTGGCGAACTCGATCGCGACCTGCGCCGAGGCGAGGTGATGCTTGACCGCCTGATAGCTGCCGATCGGCTTGCCGAACTGCTGCCGCTCCTTGGCATAGTCGACCGCCATGTCGACGGCCCGTTGGGCGAGCCCAAGCCCCATCGCCGCGTTGAACAGGGCGGCACGGTCAAGCGCCAGGTCCCAGTCGGCTCGTCCAAGTCGGGTGGCGCTCGCCAAATCCCAATCGACCGTAAACAACCGGCGAAACGGATCGATGCTCGGCTGCGGGGTGAGGCGGACCTGATTGGGAAGCGCCAGATAGGCTTCCCCGTCCTTGTGCAGCAAGATCGCAGCCGCACTGTCGGCATTGGCGACAAAGGGGTTGATTGGATGAGCGATGGCGATCGCCGCGGTCGGGTCCGCGAGCAGCTCATGGTCCGGAGCGAGAGCCGCGAGCATCGGCGCCGCCACACCAGCGCTCTCGACCAGCGGTTCGGGCAAAGCGACATAGCCCGCCTCTTGCGCAATCAGCGCGAAGTCGATCTCCGACAGTCCAATTCCACCGGCGCTTTCGGGGAGCAGCACCAGCGTCAGCCCGGTTTCGACGATCGCCGCCCACCGCGCTGGATCGATCGCCTCGTCCGCCTCCATCATCTTGCGCCAGTGATCGGGCGTCGAGCTGTCGGCGAACAGCGATCGCGCCGTCTCCGCGAACATCAGCTGCTCGTCGCTGAGGGTGAAGTCCATGTCCTTCCGCCCCCCTAGCGCGGCAGCCCGAGCATGCGCTCGGCGATAATGTTGCGCTGAATCTCGTTCGACCCAGCGTAGATCGGACCCGCGAGCGCGAAGATATAATCGTCGATCCAGTCCACCGGGTTGGCGTCGGGAGCCTCATGCGTGAGCTCGGCCGCCGGGCCGAGGATCGCCAGTGCGGTCCGGGTCAGGTGGATATCCAGCTCCGACCAGAAAATCTTGTTGGTCGACGCCTCAGGCCCGATCTTGGTACCCGCCATCAGGCGCGAGGCGGTCTGGTAGATGTTGAGGGCATAGGCTTCGGCGTTCATGTGCGCCCGCACCACATCGGCCTCGAGCGCTCGGTCTGCCTCATCCTTCCGGTCCCGCCAAAGCTCCGCCAGCTTCTTGGCCGCGACCTGGTAACGCGCCGGCGACCGCAACATCAGACCGCGCTCGAACCCGGCGGTCGCCATGCAGATGTGCCAGCCTTGCCCCTCTTCCCCCAAGCGGTTGAAGGCCGGAACCCGCACATTCTCCAAGAAGATTTCGGCAAACCCGACATGCCCGTTGATCTTCTTGATCGCATTGACCGTCACGCCTGGCGCA
>CAMLKX010000080.1 GCA_946480515.1 uncultured Sphingomonadaceae bacterium
TCTCCATTTCCCCCGCGCGAGCAAGACGGAACAGAGCCTGGCTGCCGGAGCCGACGACCTGACCGACCTCGAGATTGCGCGAAAGGATCAGGCCGCTGGATGGCGCGCGAATATCGAGACGACCAATCCGGGCGCGATTGGCGCCGAGCTGCGCCTGCGCCACGCGTACGCGGGCAATCGCGGAATCCCGCGCCGCTTGTTTGCGGTCGAGGTCAGCCTTTGAAATGAAGCCGCGCGAGACCAGCGCCTGTGCGCGATCGAGTTCATTCTGGGCGAGGGCAGCGTCCGCTTTGGCGGCAGCGATTTGCGCGGCCAACTGAGCCCCTTCCTGAGCCTGAACCGAGCGCTCGATCGTGGCGAGCACCTGGCCTTGCCGTACCCAGGCACCTGCGTCCACGCGCACAGAGGTCACCAACCCGCCCTCTCCAGCGACGCCGATGGGCTGATCGCGGCGAGCCGCCAACTGGCCGCTGGCGGTGACGATGCGGGCGACCTCGCTGCGGCCCGGGACCACCACGGAGACCGTCGGCGCCTGGGCTACGCCCTCTGCCGTAGCCGTAGCCGCCTTGTCTTCACCCGAACTCATGGCCAGGGCGGCAACAATAAGGATGAGCAGAGCAATCGCCGCTCCGATCGCGACGATGATCCACCGCTTACGGTCCGGCCGATCGATGACGATCAGCGTCTCATCGCGAACAATTGGAGTTTCCCTGTTCATCTGATCCATTCCAACTGCAGCCGGTTCCGAGCGATCGCAGCTGTTTTACTATCCTAAATCACTACTTGAAGCAAAACCGATGCCACGTCATTGTGGCCAAATCTTCACCGCCGAAGGGAAACAGACCTGAACCGCCACTCATTCGGCCAAATACGCTGCTTCGGCACCAAATAGGGCGTCAAGCAAGGAGATGGAAGAGATGATCGAATCTTACGGGGTGATCGGTTGGATCGTGATCGGCTTGGTTGCCGGCGCCATCGCGAAGCTGCTGATGCCGGGACGAGACCCCGGTGGCTGCGTCATCACCGCCTTGCTGGGCATTGCCGGCGCTCTTCTTGCGGGTTTCCTTGGCCGCTCAGTGGGTTGGTATGGCGAGGGCGAAGCCGCGGGCTTTCTTGCCGCCATCGTCGGGGCATTCCTTATCCTTCTGATTTACCGATTGGTGCTGCGCCGCCGCTAGGCCGTTAATCGCCCGGCCATCCATTTGTCCGCAGCATTGTTCCTCCGCAGATAGGCTGCAGTGGAGGGATCGATGTCAGGGAAGATTGTCATGGGGTGGGCGGTTGCTTGCTTGGTTGCGCCGGCGATTGCTGGCGCACAGGTGACGCCGCCGACCGTCGTTGGGCGCGGAACGCGGGTGGATGTCGTTGCGTCGGGAGAGGTGAGCCGCGTTCCGGACCTCGCCATCATCTCGGCCGGGGTGGTGTCGAAATCCGCGACGGCCGTTGGCGCGATTCAAGCGAATGCAGCCCGCATGGAGCGCGTTCGTGCGGCACTGCGCCACGCAGGAATTGCCGATCGCGACATCCAGACCAGCACGATCAATCTCAATCCCGATTACGTCTATGCGGATCGGCAGCCGCCCCGCTTGAGCGGGTATCAGGCGACAAACATGGTTTCGGTGCGCTTTCGCGACATCGGCTCGACCGGCAAGATCCTCGACTCCCTGGTCGCCGAGGGCGCCAATCAGATCAATGGTCCGACGCTTACCTTCGACAAGCCGGAAGATGGTCTCGGCGAGGCGCGGATCGCCGCAGTACGCAACGGACGGGAGAAGGCGGAACTCTACGCGCGAGCGCTGGGGATGCGCGTCGCTCGGGTTCTGTCAGTGAGTGAGAGCGGTGGCTATTCAGTCCCGCCACCGATGCCGATGGCGGAAAGGTCGATGGATGCCGCCCAGACCAAAATCGAGCCGGGCGAGCAGCGGCTTCAGGTCAGCGTGACGATGAGCTTCGAATTACAGTAGCTCGGGCTGGAAAATGCTTAAAAGGGGAGGCCGTGCCGATCAGCACGACCTCCACCGAAAACGCGCGATTGTCGGTTAGCGGACGCTGCCGCGACGGATCAGATTGACGATCGCAAGAAGGACCACCGCTCCGAGCAAAGACCAAAGGAACGATTCGACCGTAATTCCTTGATTGATCGAACCGCCGCCAACGATCAGGCCAGCGAGGAAGGCGCCAACAATGCCCACCACGATGTTGAGAATGATGCCTTGCTGGGCGTCAGTTCGCATGATCAGGCTCGCCAACCAGCCAACAACGCCGCCGACAACTAACCAGATGATGAAATCCATGGCGTTCCTCCAGTTCAGGGACCGCCAGTGCTTTCTAGCGACCCTCTGCTGGTCAAGACGCCTTCGACCGCGTCTGGTTCCGTTCCACGTCGGTAACGTCCTAGAGAATTCCGGGACAATCGCGCTCAGAAACTCTGCTGACGCTCGTATACCTGTCGGTAATGCTGGATCCGCGTGACTCTCAGGCCGGGCATCCCACTGCGGTCCACAGCTCGCTGCCAACTCGCAAACTCTTCAAGACTCAGGGAATATCGCTCGCACACCTCATCCACCGAAAGGAGCCCACCGGCAACGGCGGCGACAACCTCCGCTTTACGACGAACCACCCAACGCGTGGTGGTCGGCGACGGCAAGGAATCCAGCGTCAGCGGCTCACCGAGAGGGCCGATGACTTGCGCGGGGCGGATTTTCTGGTTCTCGAGCATTCTTCTTGTTCGTCCCTGATCTGCGTTCAGTGAGTCCTTTTATTCCCCGGCCATTCAAAGAATTCTGAAGCCGGGTGGTAAATTAGGCACTCATTCCTCCTTCATCCCCGTTAACCCTGCCTTCTGACCTGCAGTCCTCACTGCGTGGTGCGCGGGAGCAGGCAGCCAATCAGGATGCCACTCGGTCGCGACGGCGCCCGCCGTCGCCTGACCGATTCCGACCCGCAGAATGAGTAGAAAACGACTCAAATGACCTCACCCAGTTGGCGACTTGCCTCCTGGCTAGCGAACAGGAGTGAAATTCGGGTAAAGAGCCGATCCATGCTCGCAGATTTCGATCTTGACCGCCGTGTGGGCGGATCTTCGCTCCGTGGTGAACGGGCGCGGATCGTCGTCGCTATGTCGGGTGGGGTCGACAGCAGCGTGGTTGCCGCGCTCGCGGTGCGGACCGGGGCGGAAGTGATCGGAGTTACGCTGCAGCTCTACGATCATGGCGCAGCGGTGAGCCGATCTGGGTCTTGCTGCGCAGGGCAGGATATTTACGACGCACGCACCGTCGCCGACCGGCTCGGCATTGCCCATTATGTGCTGGATTATGAAAGCCGCTTTCGCTCGGGCGTGATCGAGCGGTTCGCAGATGATTATGCGCGTGGACGAACGCCAGTCCCGTGCAGCCTGTGCAACCAGGGCGTGAAGTTCACCGATCTGGTCGAGTTCGCGCACGAGCTTGGCGCCGACTGCCTTGCGACCGGCCATTATGTCCGGCGCGTCGTGGCGGGCGGACGGCCCCAGCTGCACAAGGGCGCTGACCCGGCCCGTGATCAGAGCTATTTTCTCTACGGAACGACCGAGCAGCAGCTGGAATTCCTGCGATTTCCGTTGGGCGCCATGCCCAAGCAGCAGGTACGCGAGGTTGCGCGCGAAGCGGGGCTCGCCACTGCGGCCAAGCCGGACAGCCAGGACATCTGCTTTGTCCCGGATGGCGACTATGCATCGCTGGTCAAGCGGCTCCGGCCCGAGACGGCTGCGCCAGGTGAGATTGTCGACCTCTCCGGACGGGTACTCGGCGAGCACTCGGGCGTGGTTCATTATACCGTTGGGCAGCGGCGAGGGATTACGATCGGCGGTCAGCCGGAGCCGCTCTATGTCCTGCGGATCGATCCGGAACAGCGCCGGCTGGTGGTCGGTCCTCGCAGCGCCTTGGCCGTCTCTGCATTGCGGGTCGATGAGCTGAACTGGATCGGCGAGCAGCAGCAGGACATTTCCGTCAAGGTCCGCTCGCTCGCGTCTCCATTGCCTGCTCGCCTGATCGGCGATTGGGTCGAGTTTGAGCGGCCGGAGTTCGGGGTGGCCCCCGGCCAGGCAGCGGTATTTTATGACGGCAGCCGCCTGCTTGGTGGCGGATGGATCGCGGAAACCCGCGCCACTGCTGGCCAGCTGGATGCCGCGGCCTAGAGCCGGAAGCTTCCTTCAATCACAGTGAAGCAGCGGCCACCGAGTTTTACTCGGTCGTCGCCTTCCAGCCGGCACTGCAGAAGCCCGCCGCGCTTGCTTGCCTGGAACGCGCTGAATTCCCGGCGTTGCAGGCGGTCGGCCCAGAACGGCACAAGCGCGCAATGGGCCGAACCGGTCACCGGGTCTTCGGGGATGCCATAGGCAGCAGCGAAAACTCTGCTGGCGATCGGGTGATGCTTGCCCGGAGCGGTCACGATCACGAGCGAGTCGATCTGTTGAAGCGCGGTGAAGTCAGGCGCCACTGCACGCACTGCGTTCTCATTCGGAAGCAGGACGATGCGCGCTCCATTCCCGGAATGGCCGCGCCATACCTGCCCCGCGTTGAGACCGAGGATCGCCAGTAGCTGAGGGTCGTCCGTGGGGACGACTGGCTCCGCCGGAAGGTCAATCCACACCAGATCATCACTGCGTGACGCACGAAGAATTCCAGAACGTGTTTGAAAGGCAATGGAGTTGCCATTCAGCAATAGATGCGCTGCAGCAAGTGTTGCATGGCCGCAAAGATCAACTTCCACGGTCGGCGTAAACCAGCGGAGGTGGAAATCCGCCTCCGAACCTTCGAGCGGAACCGTGAACGCGGTTTCACTTAGGTTATTCTCGGCAGCAATGGCCTGAAGCAGAGTGTCCTCCGGCCATTCCCTCAGCGGCATCACCGCTGCAGGATTGCCGCTGAGCGGGGCGTCGGCGAACGCATCGACCTGGAAGAAGGGGAGGCTTGCGCCGCTTGCCGCCATCATGGGTAGATCAGGCCTTCGGTCCAGCTGTCGGATTCCCGCACGAACAAGCGGCGCTCATGCAGCCGGTGCGGGCGATCGGTCCAGAATTCGATCCGTTTCGGGACGACGCGAAAGCCGGACCAGCGTTCCGGCCGTGGCACCGGCGAACCTTCGAACCGCTTGCGAACGGCATGATAGCGGTCTTCGAACATCTGACGATTAGGAAGCGGCCGCGACTGGTCTGAAGCCCACGCGCCAAGCTGGGAATCACGAGTGCGACTGGCGAAATAGGCGTCGGCATCGGCAGCCTCCACCCGCTCGACCGGACCCTCGACGCGAACCTGGCGGCGGAGCGACTTCCAATGGAAAGCGAGCGCAGCATTGGCATTGGCGGCGAGTTCTGCACCCTTGCGGCTGTCGAGGTTGGTGTAAAATACGAAGCCACTGGCGCCATGGCCTTTCAGCAGCACCATTCGCACGGATGGACGGCCGGCGGCATCCGCGGTCGCAAGAGCCATCGCCTCCGGATCATTCGGTTCGCTCAGCCGCGCCTCTTCAAGCCAGGCGCTGAACAGCAGGAGAGGATCGTCGGCCATGGCGTGCCTGTAAGCGGTGCAGCGCTTGCTTGCCAAGTTGTGCGGCACCATCTGGTCTAATCTGCGAAGTTGCGGCTAGGAAGTGAGGATGGACCTTTACCAACGGCTCGGAATCAAGCGAGGCGCCAGCGAAGCGGAGATCAAGAAGGCGTATCGTAGCCTCGCGAAACAGCTTCATCCCGATCGCAATAAGGACAACCCGAAAGCCGCCGAGCGCTTTGCTCAGGTCACCGCGGCTTACGACCTCCTGTCGGACAAGGATAAGCGCGCCCGCTACGATCGTGGCGAGATCGATGAGGCAGGCAATCCGAAGATGCCGTTTGGGAGTGGTTACGGCGGATCGGGAACGCGGCAGACCGGCGGCTTCGATGGCTTTGGCGGCGGGTTCCAGGGGGCTGACACGGCGGATCTGTCCGATTTGTTCGAGGGACTGTTCGGCGGCGGAGCTGCGCGGCGAGGCGGCGGGTTCAGCGGGGGCGGCTTCGGTGCTCGCCCGGGCCGGGCTCCGCCGAAGGGAGCCGACATCGCCTACCGCCTGCAAGTACCGTTTCTGGACGCGGCCACGCTGAAGGAGCAGCGGGTCACGATCGGCGGTTCGACGATCGATTTGAAGCTTCCCAAAGGCGTCGAGGACGGGACCAAGATCCGGCTGCCGGGTAAAGGTGAGCAGGGGCCAGGCGGAGCAGGGGACGCGATCGTCACGATTGCGATCGCTCCGCATCCCTTCTTTACGCGCGAGGGAAGCGACATCCGCCTGACCCTGCCGGTTACGATCAAGGAGGCGGTCCTCGGCGGCAAGGTCAAGACTCCCACGCCGGATGGGCCGGTGATGGTGACCATTCCGCACGGAAGTTCGTCCGGCAAGGTTCTTCGCCTCAAGGGCAAGGGCTTCACCGACAAGAATGGATCGCGCGGAGACCTGCTGGTCACCTTGGCGGTGGATGTGCCCGCAGGCGATCGCGCGCTGGAGGAGTTTGTTGCCGACTGGAAGGGCGGGAGCGACCCGCGTTCGGGGCTGGGCGTCTAACGGATGGAGGATGTTCACCGGTTATCTCCGGAGGAACGGCGCAAGCGGCTCGCCTCAGCGCGAGCAAAATTCGGAAGCGAAGTCATTGAGCGCCTGCGCCCGCATCACAAACATTGGGAGGTGGTGAAGCGAGTTGCCGTGGGCGTCTACGAAGACGGCTTCATCCATGCCGGCAATCTGGCCTTTCTGGCGATCCTCGCGCTGTTCCCATTCTTCATTCTGGCAACCGCGGTTGCGCAATTGCTCGGCCGGTCGGCTGACGGCCGCAATTCGGTCGAAGCCTTCCTGCAGCAGGTCCCGCCCGACGTCGCCCAAGTGCTCGAAGGACCGGTTCAGGAGGTGCTGACCGCCCGAACCGGGCCCCTGCTGTGGTTCGGAGCGTTGGTGGGCCTGTGGACCGCTGCGAGTTTCATCGAGACGATCCGCGACATCCTGAGGCGCGCCTACGGAGTGCCATACTCGGCTCCGTTCTGGGAGTATCGGCTGGGGTCGATTGCGTTAATCCTGGCCGCGGTCCTGGTCTTGATGTTCGCGCTTGCGGCCTCGGTCGTATTGGCTTCCGTTCAACATCTTGCCGCCCACATCCTGCCGATCAGCCAGGATCTGGGCACCTGGCTGGGACTGTCGCGAATGGCTCCGGCCGGCGCGCTCTACTTCACCTTCTACTTCCTGTTCCTGGCGCTGACTCCGGCTCGCTACCGCCGGGTCCATTATCGCAAATGGCCCGGCGCCTTGCTGGTGACCCTGTGGTGGCTGGCAACGGTCGAATTGTTGCCAGAGGCGCTATCCCTGCTCGGGGGCTACAGCTTGACCTATGGAAGCCTCGCCGGAGTGATGGTCTCGCTGCTGTTCTTCTTCTTTGCCGGGCTGGGGGTGGTCATTGGCGGCGAATTGAATGCCGCACTGGCGGAAACGCGCGGCGAAGCGCTAAAGGGTGAAGTTTACCGGGGCCCGTTCAGCGACCAGCTTGAGGTCGAGGAGCCCGAGCCCGGAGACGTTGTGAAGCAGGAAGACACAGGGGGAGCCGCGTGACGGAATTGATGCACGGCAAGCGTGGCCTGATCATGGGACTTGCCAATGATCGCTCGCTCGCCTGGGGGATCGCCAAGGCGCTGCGTGATGCGGGAGCTGAACTGGCGTTCTCCTATCAGGGAGAATCGCTGGCAAAACGGGTCAAGCCGCTCGCTGAGCAGCTCGGCTCCGACCTGCTGATTGATTGCGATGTTTCGGACATGGCGGGACTTGATCGGGCCTTCGCTGACCTCAGGTCGCGCTGGGAAGACATCGATTTCGTGGTCCATGCAATTGGATTTTCCGACAAGACCGAATTGCGCGGGAAGTTCGTCGAAACCAGTCTCGACAACTTCCTTATGACCATGAACATCTCGGTGTACAGCTTTGTCGCCGTTGCTCAGCGGGCGCGCGCGATGCTGCGCCCAGGCGGCGCCTTGCTGACGCTTAGCTATTACGGCGCGGAGAAGGTCATCCCGCACTACAATGTCATGGGCGTGGCCAAGTCAGCGCTTGAAACCAGCGTGAAGTATCTTGCGGCGGACCTTGGACCAGAGGGCTACCGGGTGAATGCGATCTCCGCCGGCCCGATCAAGACCCTCGCTGCGAGTGGCATTGGTGATTTCCGCTACATCATGAAGTGGAACGAATATAACTCGCCATTGCGGCGTAATGTGACAATCGACGACGTTGGTGGCGCGGGGCTCTATCTTCTGTCCGATCTCGCCTCGGGAGTGACAGGAGAGATTCATCACGTC
>CAMLKX010000081.1 GCA_946480515.1 uncultured Sphingomonadaceae bacterium
GCATCCTTCAGATCGTCGAGAATTTCCTGATATTCGAACTTAGCTCCGAGGCTTTCGTCGAGCCAGATGATCGCGCGGTTCTCGACCAGGTCGACAAGGCCCTTGAAGCCGCCTTCGATCCCGATCGGGAGGTAGAGAACGGCCGGACGCGCACCAAGGCGATCCTTGATCATGTCCACGCAGCGCTCGAAGCTCGCGCCAGTGCGGTCAAGCTTGTTGACGAAGCACATCCGCGGAACGCGATACTTCTCGGCCTGCCGCCACACGGTTTCGGACTGGGGCTCGACGCCGGCGACGCCGTCAAAGCATGCGACCGCGCCGTCAAGCACGCGCAGCGAGCGCTCAACCTCGATCGTGAAGTCGACGTGCCCCGGGGTATCGATGATGTTGATGCGGTGCTCGGGGCCCTTGCCATCCGCGGCTGCCCAGAAACAGGTCGTCGCTGCGGAGGTGATGGTGATCCCGCGCTCCTGCTCCTGCTCCATCCAGTCCATGGTGGCGGTGCCTTCATGCACTTCGCCGATCTTGTACGACTTGCCGGTGTAATAAAGGATGCGCTCGGTGGTCGTCGTCTTGCCGGCGTCAATGTGCGCCATGATGCCGATGTTGCGATAGCGTTCGAGCGGATGGCTGCGGGCCATTGAAATTCTCCAAGACCGAAAGCCGCCGCGTGGCGGCTCCGGATTACGAAACGGTGACGATTACCAGCGGTAGTGCGAGAAGGCGCGGTTGGCCTCGGCCATGCGGTGCGTATCCTCGCGCTTCTTCACGGCGTTGCCGCGGTTCTGCGACGCGTCCATCAGCTCGCCCGACAGACGACCGGCCATGGTCTTCTCCGACCGCGCGCGCGCAGCCGAGATCAGCCAGCGGATGGCCAGCGCCTGGGCGCGCTCAACGCGAACTTCGACCGGCACCTGGTAAGTCGCACCGCCGACGCGGCGGCTGCGGACTTCGATGCCGGGCTTCACATTGTTGAGCGCGTCGTGGAAAACCTGCAGCGGATCCTTCTTCAGACGGGCTTCGACATTATCGAGAGCACCATAGACGATCCCTTCAGCGACGGACTTCTTGCCATCGAGCATGACCGAATTCATGAACTTCGACAGAACGATATCCCCGAACTTCGGATCGGGAAGGATTTCGCGCTTTTCTGGGCGGCGACGACGGGACATGGCAATGTTCCTTTACAGAGCGGCGCACCGGCGGATCATCGCGGTGCGGCCGACGATCAGCTTATTTCGGACGCTTGGCGCCGTACTTCGAACGGGACTGCTTCCGGTCCTTGACGCCCTGGGTGTCAAGAACGCCGCGAAGCACATGATAGCGCACACCCGGAAGGTCGCGCACACGGCCGCCACGGATCAGGACGACGCTGTGCTCCTGGAGGTTGTGGCCTTCGCCCGGGATATAGCTGATGACCTCACGCTGGTTGGTCAGGCGCACCTTGGCGACCTTGCGCAGAGCCGAATTCGGCTTCTTCGGAGTAGTCGTATAGACACGCGTGCAGACGCCACGCTTCTGCGGGTTCTGGTCCATCGCAGGGACCTTCGACTTGGCCTTCTGCGGTTCGCGACCCTTGCGGATCAGCTGGTTGATCGTCGGCATGAAGCCTTCACCTTCCAAATGGTTACTTTGCTCAACGCAAAAGCGCGGAAGCCCGGTCAGCCCTTCGGCCACCGGCCATCCACGACGTTGAGCAATGTTCAGCTCTTTGTCCGACAGGGAGGAAGAATCGCTGCCTAGCGGACGAGGGGCGCCTTACATGGGGCCGCTGTGCGGGTCAACATCGCCCGCAGGGAGAAGTCTCCTTCACTCGGTCGTGCCGCCGTCCCACTCCTCGTCGTGGTGCCGGGCCTCCGCCTCCTCCTTGGTCGACTGAACGATCCCATCCTTGTGCTCGGGCGGGCCATAGATGGTGTAAAGCCGCAGAGGCGAGCTACTATCGTTGATGACATTGTGCCGCGCACCCGCAGGAACGATCACCGCGAAATCATCCTCGACCCTATTCTCCTTACCGTCGATCGTGATCACTCCCGATCCCTCCTCGATACGGAAGAACTGGTCGCGATCAGGGTGCACCTCCTCGCCGATGTCGCAGCCCGGAGGCAGCGTCATCAGGACCAGTTGAAGGTTCTTGCCCGTGTAAAGCACTCGCCGGAAATCCTCATTCTCGACGGTGCGCTTCTCGATATTCTCGCAATACCCTTTCACCCGTCCAACTCCTTCACCGGATCATGGCCCCAATTCATCAGGCTGTAGCGCCACCTGGAAGTGTAGATGTTCGCCGGTTGCTGCGCGCGATGGCGCCGAACGAACCCGATGACCTTGCGCATGTGAGCATAATCGCCGGACTGGAGTTCCCGTTCCCGAAGGCCAAGGATGCGCACGATCTCGCGCCCGCTGGCATGCCCGACACTCTCGGAAGCGCGGCCATCCCACCCCTTCCAGCCGACTGACTGGCTTTCGGGTGTGTCGAGCCAGCGGCGCAGTTCGGCGGCAGACATGTTGACGACGTTGCGGAATTCCCGCCGCAGCCTCGCCTGCTCGTCCGCGGACAGGCTCACTGGCTATTGAGCGCCCCGGCAGCGTTATTCAATTCGGCGCTGTTGTCGCCGGCCGCGTTCGTCGCGTTATCGGCGACGTTCGTATCGTTCGAGGCCGCGTTCAATTCCTCGACCGCATTGACCTCCTCGGTCGGCAGGCTGACCACGTCATTCTCGGCCATCGGATCATTGGTAACGACTTCGTTGCGTTTGTTGCATGCGGCGAGCGAAACCAGCAGCAGCGTCCCCGCTGCCAGGCGGATTGAACGGTTCATCGCTGTCCTCCTTCAGAACGGCTACGCAACAAACTCGCGCGCGTCGCGGAGAGTTCCGTCAAGCGCCTGCGGTCTAGATATGAACCACCCGGTTGAACGCCGCGAGCACGCTTTCGTGCATCATCTCGCTTAGCGTGGGATGCGGGAAGACCGTGTTGATGAAGTCTTCCTCGACCAGTTCGGCGGTCTTCCCGACCGCATAGCCCTGGATCAGCTCGGTGACTTCCGCACCGATCATGTGCGCGCCGAGCAATTCGCCGGTCTTCGCATCGAACACGGTCTTGATGAACCCTTCGGTCTCGCCGAGGGCGATCGCCTTGCCGTTGCCGATGAAGGGGAATTTCCCGACCTTCACCTCGCGGCCGCTTTCCTTAGCCTTGGCTTCGGTGAGACCGACGGAGGCAACCTGCGGCCGGCAGTAGGTACAGCCCGGAATGTTCCGTGAGTCCATCGGGTGCGGGTGGACATCCTTGTTGCCGAGTTCGCGCGCAATTGCTTCGGCGGCGATGATCCCCTCGTGGCTCGCCTTGTGCGCCAGCCAGGGCGGCGCAGTGACGTCCCCGATCGCCCACAAGCCCGCGACGCTGGTCCGGCAATATTGATCGGTGTCGATGTGCCCCTTGGTCGTCTTCACGCGAAGCGGTTCAAGCCCGATATTCTCCGTGTTGGGAGCAATCCCGACCGCGACGATGCAATGGGAGAAGCGCTTCTCTTCCGCCTTGCCGTCCTTGGTCTTGATCTTCGCGGTAACGCCCTTGGCATCAGCCTTGAGGCTCTCGACGCCCGCCCCGGTCAGCAGCGTCATGCCCTGCTTGACGAGGCTCTTGGCCAGGAAGTCGCTGACCTCGGCATCCTCGACAGGGACGACCCGGTCGAGCATCTCGACGACCGTCACCTCGGCGCCCATGTCGTTGTAGAAGCTGGCGAACTCGATTCCGATCGCGCCCGAGCCAATCACCAGCAGCTCAGTCGGCATCTCAGGCGGGGTCATCGCGTGACGATAGGTCCAGATCCGCTTCCCATCGGCTTGAGCGAACGGCAGTTCGCGCGCCCGCGCTCCTGTGGCGACGATGATATGCTTGGCGGAAAGCTCGGTTTTCTTGCCATCCGCGGTTACGGTCAGGCGGTTGGCAGCGGTGAGCCTGCCCTCGCCCATATGCACCGCGATCCTGTTCTTCTTCATCAGGCCGGTGACGCCCTTGTTGAGCTGGGAAGCAACCGCCCGGCTGCGCGCAACAACCTTGGAGAGATCCGGCTTCACCTCGCCAGCGACCAGTCCATAGGAGTCAGCGTGACGCATATGGTGCAGCATCTCGGCGGAGCGAAGCAGCGCCTTGGTCGGAATGCAGCCCCAGTTGAGGCAGATACCGCCGAGATTCTCGCTTTCGACGATCGCGGTCTTCAGCCCCAACTGCGCGGCGCGGATCGCGGCGACGTAGCCCCCGGGTCCGGAGCCGAGGACGGTAACGTCGTAGAATTCAGCCATTTTCTTGCTCCTAGTCAGGCTGCTTAGCCCGAGAGATTCGCCTGCTCTTGGCAAATCTCCGAAATTCTAGCAGCAACGAAACTGCCATCGTTCATGACACTTTCACTCGTGAGTTTAATCAGAACCCAGTCGAAAGAATCCCTTTGTCCAGGCCTAATGGTGATTGACCTGCCTTGAGCGCCTGGAAGGATGATGATCCGAATTCTCCGTTCGTCACAGATGAACGCGCGATCACTCAGAGGAAACAAGGGTTCTTTATCAAACTGAAGACTTCGCAATAACGGGCTCGACAGAATCGCCAGCAGTCTTCGCTCTTCCGGACGGTCTGGACGGGATCGAGCTTTCTCAAGCTTGGCTAGCCGCTTGCGTTCCTTCAGTGACCTCGGCAGTTTCCGGAAAGCCTCCTTACGAAGCTTGTGTTCCTTTTTTGCGATGCTCCGCAGGATTTCGTAGTCCTCTGTCGCCTCTTTGTGGGAAATCTCCACCACCGGCGACTCGACGAAGCGTAAGTGTTTTGCACGACGCCAATCAATCCGCTGCCCGCTCAACTACGCTACCAATCCCAGCGGCTTTTCGACCAGGCGCTTGAATGCGGTCATGAGCCGCGCGCCGTCAGCGCCGTCGATCGCCCGGTGATCGAAGCTGCCGGTCGCGGTCATGACTGTGGCGATCTGCAGCGAGTCATCGACCACATAGGGCCGCTTCTCGCCCGCTCCGACCGCGAGGATCATCGCCTGGGGCGGATTGATGACCGCATCGAACTGCTTGATGCCCATCATTCCCATGTTCGACAACGAGGCGGTCCCGCCTTGATATTCGTTCGGCTGCAGCTTGCCGTCCTTCGCACGCGCGGCGAGCTCGCCCATCTCGGTCGAAATTGCCGACAAGGTTTTGTCGCTCGCACCTGCAATGATCGGCGTGATCAGCCCGCCCGGGATGCTCACCGCAACCGAGATGTCGGCGCGGCTGTATTTGATCAACGTGTCGCCGCCGAAGCTGACGTTGCATTCCGGCACTTCGATCAACGCCAGCGCCAGCGCCTTGATCAGCATGTCGTTGACCGACAGCTTCACCCCGCGGCTTGCCAGCGAGTCATTCAGTTCGCCGCGCAACTTGAGCAGCGCATCCAGCCGGACGTCGACGGTCAGATAGATGTGCGGCACCTGCTGTTTCGATTCGGTCAGCCGACGCGCGATCACCTTGCGCATGTTCGACAGCTTGACGGCTTCATGCGGGATCGCGCCGGCATCCACGGTGGTTGGAGACGGCCGCGCGGGAGCACGAGGAACGGGCGTCGCCGCAGTCACCTCACCAGCAGACCCGAGGTCAGAACGAACGATCCGCCCACCCGGCCCGCTGCCCTGAAGCTGAGCAAGGTCGATGCCCTGTTGCGCGGCCAGACGGCGAGCCAGCGGTGACGCCTTGACCCGGTCTTCGCCACCCGCAGCGCCAGTTTTCGGCTTAGGCTGGCTCGGAGCAGGCGACGGAGTTGCAGTCGCCTCTGCCGGCTCCGGCTTGGCCGCCGGGGCGGAAGGCTCCGCCTGTGGAGCAGCCGCCTCGCCATCCCCCGACAGCAGGGCAATCGCCGCGCCGACCTTGACCCCCTCGGAGCCCTCCGGGACCAGGATCTGCTCAATCGTTCCCTCGTCGACCGCCTCGAACTCCATCGTCGCCTTGTCGGTTTCGATCTCCGCGAGGACATCGCCGGCGCTGACGCTATCCCCCACCTTGACCAGCCACTTGGCCAGCGTGCCTTCCTCCATCGTCGGCGACAGGGCGGGCATCTTGAGTTCGATCGGCATCGGGTGCTCAGCCTCTTTCCTGGGCAGTTTGGTCGCGTCTGTCTCCAAAGGGGAAGCCGCGAGCGGGGTCAAGTGGGCTGCGGTGCTTGCGCGGCGGTGCGCTTTGACGCAGACCCGCTTCCAATTGGGGAAGAGGGCCGGTGAAGCGCACCTATCTGGTGGTGATTGACGATAGCTCCGAGGCGCGGATTGCGCTTCGCTTCGCTGCTCGGCGCGCGGTGAAAACCGAGGGCGGCATCGAGGTTCTGGCAGTCATTGAGCCGCAGCAATTCCTCCAGTGGGGTGGAGTCCAGGCAGCCTTCGAGGAAGAGCAGCGGCTACGGATTGAGGCGAGCGTTGCTGCCTCCGTCGGCGAGATCGTTGATCCGGCCGGACTCCACGCCACGATCCTGATCCGCCAGGGTGAGCCCGTCGAGGTCGTGCGATCGCTGATCGGTTCCCGGGATGATATCGCCGCCCTGGTTCTTGGAGCGCCGCCAACCGGACATCCAGGCCCGCTGGTCTCCGACTTCACCGGGGTCGACGCCGGCAAGCTCCCCTGTCCGGTCATGATCATTCCGGGCGGCCTCAGCGATGAGCGGCTGGAGCAGCTGAGCTAGTCGGCAGCTCAATCGAGCGTGATCCGGCCACGCCCACGCTTCACCTCCCCGCGCTGCACCTTCTGTTCGACACGTTTCGCCTTTGCGGAACGGCTCGGACGGGTAGGCCGGCGCTTGGCCTGCGTGTGATGCGCGGCGGCAAGCATCTCGGCGAGCCTCGCCCGCGCATCGGCCCGATTTGCTTCCTGCGTCCGGTATCGCCGAGCGGTGAGCACCAATTCGCCACCTGCGGTGACGCGACTTCCAGCGATCGTTTTCAGCCGCTCGTAGGTCTGCGGCGAAAGCCCCAGCTTGAACAGGTTCACCCGCAATTGGCACGCGGTGGCGACCTTGTTGACGTTCTGCCCGCCGGGACCGGTCGCGGCGAGAAAACGCTCGCTCAGCGCATCTTCCGGAATCTTCACCTCGTCAGGCCGCATCGCGCCATTCACCGAAATGCTCCGGCAAGGGGGCCGTGACGTCGATCGGCGGCTTGGTTGCCCGGGGGACGACAAGTCGGCTGGCGTGAAGCAACATCGGACCTATCCCGTCACCATAAATGGGGTCGCCCACAATCGCCGCGTCAAGGCCTTCCAAGGCATGAACCCGGATCTGGTGGGTTCGCCCAGTGCGTGGATGGAATTGCACCAGACTATGCGCGCCATTGGTGTGCAGCAGCGTCCATTCGGTCACCGCCACCTGCCCGGCGGGATCGCTCACCATCCGCCAGCCCCGTTCGCGGCTCGACACTTTTTTCAACGGCAGCTCGATCACGCCGGATGGTTGATTCAACGCGCCATCAACCACCGCGAGATAGAATTTCTCGACAAGCCCGGCCTCGAATGCCTGCTGAAACGCGGCCCTCGCCTTTGCCGTCCTCGCGAACAGCAGGCACCCCGACGTGTCCTGGTCCAGCCGGTGCATCGGCGTGGGTGGGCGCTGGAAACCGCAACTGAGCTCGCCGATCCGGCGCGCAATGCTGTCACCGCCGCGACGCGGCGCGTCCACCGGCAATCCAGCCGGCTTGGCGATCACGATTGCTTCGGCATCGATATAAAGAATTTGATCAACAAGGGTCACCTTCCGCTCCATTGCCGGAGCAGCGCCGCGACGCAACTGATTGAACTCGCAGGAACTGATGCGCGACAGCAACGATCTGGCAATCACTTGCTTTTACGCCTAATTAACCTTTTGCCTCCAGACCTCGAATGGTTAATGTTCGCTTCAGGCGGGTAAAGAGGTGGTAATTTCCTCTTCGCCGCGAAACAGGGGATGATCAAAATGCGCGTGCTGCTGATCGAAGACGAGCCGACAACAGCCAAGAGCATCGAGCTTATGCTCGGAACGGAAGGCTTCAATGTCTACACGACCGATCTTGGTGAAGAAGGCCTCGATCTGGGCAAGCTGTATGACTATGATATCATCCTGCTCGATCTGAACCTGCCGGACATGCACGGTTACGACGTGCTGAAGAAATTGCGGGTGGCGAAGGTGGGCACTCCCGTCCTGATCCTCTCCGGCGTCGGTGAGATGGACAGCAAGGTGCGTGCCCTCGGGTTCGGCGCTGACGATTATGTCACCAAGCCGT